>JADFXK010000015.1 GCA_015233625.1 Deltaproteobacteria bacterium
CTCCGATACGGCGGGCCGTAATTGGTGTCAAAAGGATTGGCTCCGACAAAAATGACGAACTCGGAATTGCCGATGTCCCCTTGCCAGTAGAATTTACTGCCGTTCGTCCATTTTCCTTCTACAAATTGGTCACTTATGGCCTTGCAGGTGAAGTAGAGCGAGCCCTGGCAGACGGTAGTGTGCCCGTGCGCGTTGATCGTGCCGGTGGCCTGGCCGAAGCGTCTCAAAAATTCGTTTCGGCCACCTTTCATGCGCCCCCAATAGAGGCAGAATTGATTGTTCTTGGGCCCCAGGTCGGGGTGATTCGGGTCGATCAGATACTTGAGATTATCGGCGTGTTTGGTCTTAAAATCATCAATGGTCATTTCCTTGGCCGCTACTTTTCCCGCGTCCTGGGCTAGCGCGGCAGCCACAGCCGGATCTGTTAGGGGACAGATCTCCTTGAGACCCTCCACCTGGCCTTCACCGAAGAGATTTCCTCCGTTAGCGATTTCAGTTACTGCCTGGTCGAAGCTGATGGTCTTCCATTTATTTTCACCGCGTTTCCCCGCCCGCTTTAGAACCTTAACCAGCCGATAGGGATCGTAAAGGGTCTGGATGCCGGCCTGGCCTTTGGGGCAGATGGCTCCTTCCACCGTGGCCGTTTGGCTCCGAGGAGTGTCGAAGGGGAGATGCGGACTTAGTGTCCAGGGACTGTAAGGGTTACCGTCAATCTTAGCCACCCGGCCGTCGATCAATTTAACTTTAATCCCACAGTTGGCGTTGCATTGCTGGCAGACCGAATATATCTGATTTTCCGGAAGGTGATGTTGGTAGACTCCCGCGTCTGGAAGGCCGGCCTGGCTGGGTGAGGCCATAAAGTCGAAGAAGGATATACCAAGCGAACCCGCAGCCAGGGAACCACCTAGTAAAGCCGAACATTTGAGGAACTGCCGGCGATCTATCGGGTCAGCCGCGATGTTCTCCGTCGTCTGGTCTGGTTTAGATTCAGGCATGGGTTCCTCCTTTACTGAAGAATAATGTCGGCATCAGGCGCTGACCGAGCAAAAAGGCCAACCCGCCTAAAGATACTAAAAACAGGCCAATCAGCCATTCACCGAAATGAGCGGAATAGGTCAGGCTGAGCCTCTGATGCACAAAGGCCTTGTCCAGACCGGAAAGCATGGGTACGGTTTGGGCCGAAATCAAGAAATCATAGCGCACGGCGGTGAAAGTGATCACGATCACCAGGCAGGCCCAGGCCACGGCTTTAGGATTCCCGCCCTGGGTGCACAGCAAATATAGGGGCACGAGAGTGCCTAAGAGGAGGTGAATAATCCAGAATCGCCACCAGGTCTGACCGGAAGTGATGTCATTAAGGACTTTGGTGACGTCCATCACGGCACCCTGGTAGCCCACATAGTATTGCAGCCCTTCCAGGATTGAGTAAGTGATTAGAAGCAGCAAAACGGCCCGGCCCAGGCCGGAAGTTAGCTTTTGCTCTGGTTGGTAGGCCTGGGTTAGGAGGGTCAACAGGGCGCCACCCGAGAGCAGCGAGGCCACAATGAAGGTCAAAGGGGTTAAGGGGGTATTCCACACGGGACGACTGGACAAAATAGAGAAAAAAGCGCCGTTGACTCCGTAAAAGAACAAGGCCACGGGCAGGCTGACATACGACAAAGTGTTAATCCATCTTTCGTCTTTTCTTATGAAGAAGAATACCTTAAGCAAGTAGATCAGGACCATGGCGTTGAAGAGAATTATCATCCAGGTCATCGGCGTGCCCAGATTGGGCCGGATGAGCAGCAGGTAAATCCGTCCCCAATGCCCCAGGTCTAGAGTGATGGAGATAATGGCGCAGATTTCAGTGACCAGGACCAGGCAAGCAGCCAGGCGGGCCAGGGGTTCATAGCGCTTTAGCCCAAAGACGTGCGTCATAATGGTTAAGAGGAATCCTCCGGCCGATAACCCCAAAAAGTACAGGTAGATTACCACTCCCATCCCCCACGGAGAGTAGGACGTCAGACCGGTCGCATGGGTCCCCCAAATTAGCGCCTCAATAATCCCCCAGGCACCCACCAACAATCCCAGGGTGACCAATCCTATCAAGATCTTGTATGTCTTTTCACTCATGTTTTCCTCCTTACATCAGGTAGTAGACAGACGGATTGGTCCCGAGTTCTTCCTTTAGCCGAGAGATGCGGGTCGAGGCCAGTAGTTCCCGGACCAAGGATCCAGGATCATTTCGGTCTCCGAAGTAGGTGGCTCGGCCGATGCAACCGGTGACGCAGGCAGGTAACATGGTCACGGCCAAACGATGCAGGCAGAAGTGGCACTTACGGGCATTGCCGATGGGTGAACCCTTGCCCCGGTCAGGCCAGCGGCGGCCATATTCGGCGGCCGGCTTTGTTTCGTAACCCTGGGCGGCGTTTTGACGACTCACCAGCGTTCCCGACAGTTGGGCTGTTTCGGCAGTATACCACTCTCCGAAATCCGAGGTCCGGGCCCCGTACGGACAGGCTGAAATACAGTAACGGCATCCGATGCAGATGTCATAATCAATCACGGTGACCCCTTGTTCGTTTTGGTAGGTGGCTTTGACCGGACAAACTTTGACACATGGCGGGTTCTGACACTGCATGCACGGCCGGGGCAAAAAACGCCAGGCGACACGCGGATATGTCCCTATTTCCTGGCTTAAAACAGGACGGTAAACCACGCCGGGTGGGAGTTTGTTCTCAGCCACGCAGGATATGGTGCAGGCGTGGCACCCGACGCACTTGGCCCGATCGATGACCATGATCCATTTCACCTTGGCCTGGTCACCAGTCATGACCCGAGCCAGATCTCGCTGCATTCGAATCAACGGGTCTTCGGCTTTAACGTGTTTGCTCATGGCTCCTCCCTGACAATTGGGTGGCTCGTGAAATTCAGTATCCGATCCGTGTCGGTTATCTTGTTTATTTATACGATATCACGATATTGACTGTCAAGCGAAGTTTCCCGATTTTCCCTATCTGAACGATATAAATTAGGACGTTTTCCGGCGAGCCAAGACCGGTCCTGAAGGGGGGGCGCGGAATTCGGATTGGAAAAACTTGAGGCCGGGCCGGGGTGTGAGTTATTCTGATTTTGATCTTCACACCGCGCCCTGGGCCAATTACTGTGCCCTTAATACTGTGAACTGAAGGTTATCAGCTCCTGGCTCTTTCCTTTTCGCTTGCCTAACCGGCCCATCGTTGGTTAAACTAACCAGGTTGACGAACTGCTCTGATGAATAGACCCACGACAGAACAATCTTCCTTTCCTGATAATTTAACCAACGAAGCTATATTTAAATGAATAAACAGCATGTTAAAATTAAAGGTAGGGTCAAAATAGTCCGCCTCGCTCCTCTTCTGCTGATCATGCTGTTGTTAGTTGCCATGCCTGGTCTGACGGGGTGTCGGACGGCGTATTTGTGGCAGGCCGTGACCGGGCAGGCCGGGGTGGAGAAGGTGAGTAGCCTATGATGAGCAACGAACTGGAAATCACAGGGAAACAGAGTCGGGTGATTCTTTACACCACCGACGACGGAAAGGTGACGGTGGATGTATTTTTCGCCCAGGACAATTTTTGGCTCACGCAGAAAACGATGGGAGAATTGTTCGGCGTAAACAAATCAACTATTTCAAGGCACTTAAGAAATATTTACGAAAGCGGTGAACTGACGCAAGCAGCAACTGTTTCCAAAATTGCAACAGTTCAAACTGAAGGGGAGCGCCGGATCGCGCGCGAGGTGGAGTTCTACAACCTGGATGTGGTGATCGCCGTGGGATATCGCGTCAATTCGGTCAAAGCCACACATTTCCGCATCTGGGCTACAAACACCTTGCGGGAGTTCGTGGTCAAGGGGTTCGTGATCAACGACCAGATGCTCAAAAACGGCCGGGCTTTTGGAAAGGACTATTTCGATGAGCTTCTGGAAAAGATTAGAGAAATTCGCGCCAGCGAGCGCCGGGCCTACCAGAAGATAGCGGATGTGTTCGAGCAGTGCAGCAGTGATTACCGGAGCAACAGTGAAGAGACGCGGCTTTTTTATCAAATCGTCCAGAACCAGCTCCACTTCGCCACTACAGGCAAGACCGCTGCAGAGATTGTCTTTCAACGGGCGGACAGCGATAAACCATTCATGGGTCTGACAACTTGGAAGAATTCGCCCAAGGGCAAAGTTCTGAAAAGCGATGTTACGGTGGCCAAGAACTATCTGAACCGGGAGGAAGTATCGAAACTGAACCGGCTGGTGACCATGTTCATAGATTTTGCTGAACTGCGGGCATTGAACCACCAGATCATGACCATGAAAGACTGGCTGACGCAGGTGGAAAGATTCCTCAACTTCACCGACCAGCAGATTCTGCGGCATGCCGGAAAAATTTCCCACGAGATGGCCATAGCCAAGGCTCATGAAGAATATGAGAAATTCCGGATCAAACAGGATCGGGAGTATCTTTCTGACTTCGACCAGACGTTTGCGCGGTATCTCAAGGGAGAGTGACCGACTCGAAGATTTTGAGCGTAACTCCTGATGTGTTAACGAATGATGTGATATTTTTTTATGAAAAATACGCAAGTTAAGTATAAAACCAGGACCAAACCAGCCGGTCTTGCTCCTCTTCTGTTGATCATGCTGTTATCACTTGCCATGGTTAGTCTGATGGGGTGTCGGTCGGCCTATCTGTGGCAGGCGGTGACCGGGCAGGCCGGACTCTTGCGCGGCAGTCTAAGCCCCGATGATCCCAGGCTTAAGGCGGAACTGACTGCGGCCGATTACGACAAACTGGCCTTTGTGGCCGAAGTGGTCGCCTTCGCCCAGCATGAATTGGGCCTGGCCCGGTCGGAGAATTATCAAAAAGTTTATCCTCGGGATCAGGGCGCGGTGATCTATGTCCTTTCGGCGGCCCCCCGGGATCAGCTAACCTCTGAGACGTGGTGGTTTCCGGTGGTGGGGCGGATGGGCTATCTGGGCTTCTTCGACAAAGAGATGGCCGTGAGGTACAAAAAGGAATTGGATGAGGCCGGTCTGGACACTCACTTGCGGACGGCCCTGGCCTACAGCACCCTGGGCTGGTTTAACGACCCGATCACCCGGCCCATGCTACGTTTGAGCAAACCTGCCCTGGCCAACCTGATCATCCACGAGCTGACTCACGTCACCCTGTATGTTAAGGATCAGACTGACTTCAATGAAGGCCTGGCCAATTTTGTTGGTCAGGCGGGGGCGATTCGTTTTTTTGAAGCCAGGCACGAGCCGGAATCGGTGGTGTGGTTGGAGCAGCATGCGGCAGACGAAACGCGATTTGTCGCCTTCTTGGATCAACTCACCGACCGGTTAAAAAAGCTGTACAACCAGACCCCGCGGCCGGTAGACCTGGAGATGAAAAAGAGAGAAATTATCACCGCCGCCCAGGCCGAGTTTCGGTCACAGGCGCATCTCTATGCCACGCCGGCCTTTTCCCAGTTTGGGGAGCAACAGATCAATAACGCGGTGATTCTGGCCTACTCCAGGTATCACCAGAGCTATCCCCTGTTCCAGCGAGTGTTCGAGAGACAGGGTAACGATTTCAAGAAGTTCTTGACTTTTTTCGTCCAAGCCGCTAAAGAGAACAATGATCTGATGCAATTCACCAAGGAATGGGCATCATCGCATCAGGGTGAGCGACCCTAGTTACAGAAAGGCTTTTCTACAAAAATGTAGTTTTGGCCTTGTTGAACCCACAAAAATGTCGTTCTTTGATTGTTTCTGGGTCCTGGTTCTTTCCTTCTCAAGCGTAACTTAGATCTTTCATTGGTGTTTTTTCATGTTGGCACAATCTTTGTTTATGTATCAGATTGCTTGCCTCTGCAGTGATTCTGCTGAAGTTAAAGTGTACCGAAAGCCCTTGCATTGACGGTGAGCGCTGGGATTTCCGCTGATCACCCAACATGGTGTAAGCCAAAGTGAAACTTAAGTTTATGGAAAGACCATAGAAAATTCGGTTCGGGGGCAACCGGGCTAAGTAACGTTAATTCTGGCCGGAGTCGGCCAAAGGAGGATGGTATGAAAAAAATTGAGGCCATCATCAAGCCTTTCAAGCTGGACGATGTTAAGGATCGGCTGACCGAGGCCGGCATCCACGGTATGACCATCACCGAGGTTAAAGGCTTCGGCCGTCAAAAGGGACATACTGAAATCTACCGCGGGGCAGAATACGTGGTGGATCTGCTGCCGAAGATTAAGGTGGATGTGGTGGTGCCCGATGACCTGTTGGATAAGGCCATTAGTATTATTAAAGAAGCGGCGTTCACCGGGAAGATCGGAGACGGGAAGATTTTCGTCTATAACGTAGAACAGGCGATAAGAATCAGGACCGGAGAATCCGGTGACACCTCACTCTAGGGCCATTTAGACCTAAGCTCCCGGCCCTTAACAGTTATTTTTAAAATAACCAGTGATTTACAGGAGGAAGAAGAAATATGACACCAAAAGCGGTAATGGACATGGTCAAGTCCAAGGGCGTCAAGATGGTTGACGTTAAGTTCATGGATTTTTTGGGCCTGTGGCAGCATTTTAGCGTCCCGGTGTCCGAGCTGTCCGAGGATTCTTTCGAAGACGGGTATGGTTTTGACGGCTCCAGCATCCGGGGATGGCAACCCATCCACGCCAGTGATATGCTGGTTATCCCCGATCCCACCACGGCCGTGATGGATCCTTTCACGAAAGAGGCCACCCTCAGCTTGATTTGCGACATCGCCGATCCGCTGACCAAAGAACGTTATACCCGTGACCCGCGCAACATCGCCCACAAAGCTGAAGCCTATTTAAAGTCCACCGGTCTGGCCGATACGGCCTATTTTGGCCCAGAGGCGGAGTTCTTTATCTTTGATGATGTCCGGTTCGGCCAGGACGAACACAGTGGTTTTTACTTTGTCGATTCCAAGGAAGGTTTCTGGAACTCCGGCCGGATCGAAAACCCCAACCTGGGCTATAAGCCGCGGTATAAGGAAGGCTATTTTCCGGTTCCTCCGACCGACAAGTTCCAAGACCTGCGGACCGAGATGGTCATGGTCCTGCAAGAGGCCGGGCTGGAAATCGAAGCCCAGCATCATGAAGTGGCCACCGGCGGCCAGGCTGAGATCGATCTGAAGTTTGGACCGCTGACCAAGATGGGCGACAACTTGATGCTGTATAAGTACATTGTCAAGAACGTGGCCTACCGAAATGGTTACACCGTGACTTTCATGCCCAAACCTCTATTTAAGGATAATGGTTCGGGGATGCACGTTCACCAAAGTCTGTGGAAGGGCGGCACGCCGCTGTTCGCCGGTGATTGCTACGGTGGCTTAAGCCAGATGGCCTTGTATTACATCGGCGGTATCTTGAAGCACGCCAAGGCCCTGTGCGCGTTCACCTCACCCACCACCAATTCCTACAAGAGATTGGTCCCCGGCTACGAAGCCCCAGTGAATTTGGCCTACTCCAGCCGGAATAGAAGCGCCAGCGTCCGCATTCCCATGTACTCCGCTTCGCCCAAGGCCAAACGGGTTGAGGTCCGGTTCCCCGATCCTTCTTGCAATGGGTATCTGGCTTTCTCAGCTATGCTCATGGCCGGTCTGGACGGCATCGAGAATCAAATCGATCCAGGGCAGCCTCTAGACAAAGACATTTATCATTTGTCACCAGAAGAGTTGGCCAACGTGCCCAGCACCCCAGGCTCCCTGGAAGAAGCCCTGGCAGCCCTTAAGGCGGATCATAAGTTCATGTTAAAGGGTGACGTGTTTACTCCGGACGTCATTGACACCTGGATCGAATACAAAACCGTAAACGAAGTGGACGCCCTTAAGTTGAGACCACATCCCTATGAGTTCGGCCTTTACTTTGATGCCTAAGCCGATTTTTTGTCTGTCGGTGGATTAATTTGTTACCGTTTCATTCTCCCTCCTGTCCTGGCCGGTCCGATTCTTCGGTCCGGCCTGGACTATCTTGGGGGGGACGAGTTTCGGGTTGCTTGTTGCCGGTTACTCGTTGCTTGTTGCTGGTTATTCTTCGACCGATCATAGCTGTCCCTTTTCACCACCAACCCAAGGGGCGTTACGCTGATCCTGGGGCGAGATTTAATCCAGCAGCGACAGGCGCCTTCAAAATCGTTAATTATACTCGTTCTCGGATGACCATATTCCACCACGATAAGCAACATGCAACAAGCAACAAGCAACGAGCAACAAGCAACCAGCAACATGTAACCAGTAACCGGCAACGAGCAAAAGGAGTGTGTCCATGCTCCGTGAAGACAGGCTACAGGAGCTCATCGGACAGTCGGCTGACCCGACGGGGGTGTTGCCACGGCTGGAACGGTTGACATCATCCTCTGATTTCCCCGAGTTAGATGAAAAGAGCATGGGGCATCTGGTGACCATCCTGGCCGCCTCTTCTTATTTTGCCAGGGTCCTGGCGGCCGATATGTCCTTGGTGCACTGGTTGTTTCGTGACCGGGCCCTATACCAGCCGGTCCGCAAAAAGGATATCTCCGGAGAGCTGGACTATTTTATCGGAGGAAACGCCGATTTTGATTCCCTCTGCCGGGCGTTAAGAGTGGTCAAGCGCCGGGCCTTCTTAAGAATCGGTTCCCGAGACCTGCTAGGCCTGACCGGAATGCCGGAAACGACCAGGTCTCTGTCTATGCTGGCAGAGCTTTGCCTTGACCGGGCCGTGGAGATGACCACCGCCCAGTTGAAGCGTGACTACGGCACTCCGGTCCAAGAACCAGACAACGGCATCAGCAAAAAAGCCAAATTCGTCGTTATGGGGATGGGCAAGTTTTCGGGATGGGATTTGAATTTTTCTTCCGATGTGGATTTGATTTATCTCTATTCTTCGCGCAGCGGCCAGACGGATGGGATAAATCCATTTACAGGAGACCCAGTCAAGCCGATTTCTCTGACAGAATTTTATAACAAACTGGCCACCTTGATTACGAAGGCGATTGGCGCGCCGATTGATGGCGAGTGGGTTTTTCGGGTGGATTTGGGTTTGCGGCCGGGCGGTAAGGAAGGTGAGATGGCCCAGACTGTATCGTCGGCCGCGCTCCATTATCAATTGCGGGGTGACCCCTGGGAACGATTGGCCTTGATGCGAGCCCGTCCCGTGGCCGGCGACCTGCTCTTGGGCAGGGCCTTTTTGGACAACATCAACTCGTTTATATTTCGCCGTTCTCTGGATTATACGGCTATTGAAGAGATCAGAGCCCTCAAGAGGCGGATTGAGCGGGAAGGGCAAACTTGCACCAGGGCCGGGCGGCTTAATATCAAGCTTTGTCACGGGGGTATTCGGTCGCTGGAGTTTTTTGTCCAGACCCTCCAGATGATCTATGGGGGCCGCGTCACCGGATTGCGTAAGCGCGGCACTTTGGCCGCCTTGAGAGCCCTGGTTCAGGCCGGAATCATCCAAGAATCAGATAAGAGCCTCTTAGATGCCGGATATCGTTTCCTAAGAAACGTGGAGCACCGGCTTCAAATGTTTGATCAGCAGCAAACTCAAGACCTGCCGACCGCCCCGGAAGACCTCTACCGGTTGGCGGTAAGTTTGGGATTCCCACTTTTTGAGGGCAGGGAAGGAGTGGCTGATTTTCTAGATACTCTTGATCGCGTCCTGGCCGATGTGAGACGATTTTTTGATCAACTTTTTCATAATCCCGAACAGGAAGGCGTGCGGGATTACATGGAAAAATTTGACGTTTTGATGGATGTCCCAGAGGTTGAGGCTAAGGAAGCACTGGGGAAAATCGGTTTTACCAATCCCGGCGCCGCATTTGAATGTCTCAAAAGATTTGTCTACCCGGTCAAGCCGGGCCTATATAGCCAGTCGATTCGCCGGCACATGAAGAAAACCGCCGCCTTATTTCTGGACCTGGTCCCCCATTTGCCCAATCCTGACCGGGCGGCTTATCGTTTTGGGCAGTTCCGGGACCGGATCGGGGCCGGGGGAGAAGGCATTTACGCCTTACTGGCGGAGAATCCATCCACTTTGACCTTGTTGACTCGGATATTTTCTTTAAGCCCATTCCTGTCCCAAATTTTTATAGCTACCCCGGAAATGCTGGACTCCCTGGTCTTGAGATCGGAAGGTTTGCGAATCAAGAGCCGCGGCGATATGATCCAAGAACTGGGCCGGATCATGAATCAGACAGCCACCCGGGAAGAACGCTACGAAGCTCTAAGACGTTATAAGAACGAAGAAATCCTTCGGATTGGGGTCCATCATCTGGCCGGCAGCTTAAACTCGCTGGAAGCAGAGGCCCAGCTCACCTCCATGGCTCGGGTTTCGCTCAAGGCGGCTATGGATCTGGCCCATCAAGACCTGATTAAAAGATATGCCTTACCCTTAGGTGATGGGAAGCTGCCCTTCGCCATTATGGGCCTGGGCAAACTGGGTGGTGGAGAACTGTCGTATAACTCAGACCTGGATGTCATTTTTGTTTATACCCGGCAACGGGGTTTCACGGCTATGGCCTCCGAGGATAAATTTTCGGAACAGATTAAGGAACGGTTGACTCCCATCACTTTTCAGGAATATTTTTTACGTCTGGCCCAACGGATTATCTCGATTCTATCTGTGCCGTTAAAAGAAGGGCCGGGATACGCCATCGACTCAGAGCTGCGGCCGTCAGGCACTTTTGGCCCGCTGGTCGTGTCCGTGACCGGTTTTGAAGAGTACCATACCAGCTCCCAGTTGTGGGAACGTCAGGCCCTGTTGAAGATGAACCCGGCCACCGGCAATGAGGAATTGTGCCTGGCCATCACCCGGTTGACCTGGGAGATTATCAAGCAGACCGGAGAAACAGAAGAGAAGATCGCCTCGCAAATCAGATCCATGCGAGATCGCATCCGGCAGGAGAGACGCAAAGGAGATCCTAAAGCCATTCACCTCAAGCTTGACCCAGGGGGGCTGCTGGATGTGGAATTCGCCGTGCAATGCCTCCAACTCAAACACGGCAAGGATGCCCCGCAGGTCTTAACGCCCAATACCGTGGCAGCCATCGATCAACTGGAACAGGCCGGGATTATGGGCTTAAATCAGGCTGAACTATTGCGGAACGGCTATGTCCTCTTGAAACAACTGGATCATCGGATGCGGCTGATGACCAATCTGGCCGGAGATGAAGCTGTCAGCCGGCCCGAGGAAATCATGGCCGGGGCCGCCGGTCTGAGCCAGGTTGGTGGTGATCCGCTTCAGACTCTGAGAACGACCATGACCGGCATTGCCGCCACCGCGGAGGAGATCTTGAGCACGGATTAGGGCTACGGGCATTAGCAGTTTTTTCCGGAGGGAATTGTGGCTGAGGGAAACAGATTCATCAGATCGCTGGCCTTAAAAAATATCCTGTCTTTTGGAGCAACGGAAAGGCAGATGGAATTTGGGCCGCTCAATGTGATGATCGGTCTGAATGGTTCCGGAAAATCAAATCTAATCGAGGTGTTGAACCTGCTGCAAGCCACTCCCAAAGACTTTCTCGTACCCATTCGCCAGGGTGGGGGAGTGCGCGAGTGGCTGTACAAAGGATCAGATAGCGCTCCGATTGCCGAGATCAACGCCGTCGTCGATTATCCTGATGGGAGTATGCCGCTCAGGTACAAGTCAGCTTTCACGATGGTGGGGCAACGCCTGGAGATGTACGACGAAGCAGTGGAAGATGAACACTCCTCGGGCAAGGAAAATGATGAGGTTTATTTTTACTACCGATATCAGCGAGGTAATCCGGTACTTAACGTCCAGACCTCCCGCGCTGAACCAGCCGGCCAGGCCTCGGAACGCAGCCTTCGTTCTCTTCGAAGGCAGGACCTGGACCCGGAACAGTCGGTGCTGTCCCAGCGAAAAGACCCAGACCAATATCCGGAACTGACTTACCTGGCGGATTGTTTCTCAAAGATGAAATTCTATCGAGAGTGGAATCAGGGCCGCCTCAACCCCGCCAGATTGCCTCAAAAAACAGATCTCCCAGCAGACTTCTTGTTGGAAGACGCCAGTAATCTCGGATTAGTCTTAAATAACTTACAGCACCATCCCCCTATTAAAAAAAGAATCGTTGAAAGACTGAGAAGAATATATGAGCCGGTCGAAGAGATAGATATTAATATATACGGAGGGACGCTTCAAATATTTCTGCACGAAACAGACCTCCTTCAGCCTGTCCCAGCCAGCCGCTTATCGGACGGGACCATCAGGTTTCTCTGCCTGCTGACCATACTCTTGCATCCTTCTCCTCCTCCGGTCATCTGTTTGGAGGAACCTGAACTGGGGCTTCATCCGGATGCCCTGTCCACCGTCGCCGATCTGTTGAAGGAGGCCTCAAAACGGACCCAATTGTTTGTCACTACCCACTCCGACCTGCTGGTCTCAGAACTCTCCGACGTTCCCGAAAGCGTTCTGGTTTGCGAGCGTGATCTGGATGGCACCAGTTTCCGCCGTCTGGAAAAAGACAAGCTCCAGGACTGGTTGGAGAAATATTCTTTAGGCGGACTCTGGCTCATGGGCGAACTCGGAGGGACCAGGTGACAAGGGAAATTCGGATTTACGTTGAAGGTGGCGGGGATGCCAAAGAAGGAAAGTTGGCTGTCCGGAACGGCTTCAACGATTATTTCAGGGCGCTGCGCCAACTGGCGCGACAGAAAAAGATAAGATGGCGCGTTATTGCCTGCGGATCGCGGGGAGAGGCGTTTAGGGGTTTCAGAATCGCGTTGCGGGACCAGCCGGACGCCCACAACGTTCTTCTGGTGGATTCCGAGGCGCCTGTTGTGGCCCAGGACCCCTGGCAGCATTTGGCTGCCCGAGACGGATGGGAAATTACCGGCCTGTTGAATCGGCCGTGTTATATGATGGTCCAGGCCCTGGAGGCATGGATCATTGCCGACCGGGAGACACTGCAATCCTATTACGGCCAAGGGTTCAAACTTAATGCCATTCCCAAACATCACAACGTCGAACACATTGAAAGGGATTCGCTTGAGCCGGCCTTGAAAGCAGCCACCCGCCTGACTAGTAAAGGCGAGTATCATAAGATCAGACATGGGCCTAAGTTGCTGGCCCTGCTTTCATCGGAGGAAGTGTGTCGCAAGGCCAAGCACTGCCGAAGGCTGTTTGAGGACTTGAACTCAGTGTTGGAATCGTCATAAGACGCGTGGCCATCCCCCTGAAGACCCCGAGGAATGAACATGACGTGGGGAATTTTCTTTTTAAGCCCGGTCGGACCGCACCCCTGGCGCAAAAAAAACTGATGTCGAAATATTTTTCTATTGCATTTCCATCTCAAAGAAGGTAAAAGCGGTAACTTTGCCGTAGCGGCTACTTTCGGGTAATTTTATGGCATTAAGAAAAGAGCGATAACGATAGACCAGGTTTTCCTCCGGCCTTTGGGCGGCAACCCTCTGGCCCGTCTTTATCTGATTAGTCTCGGGGCGGGCATCACCTCGCCACGAGTTCCATTCCGGCATCAGCCAAATCGGCAATGTTTCTGCGGGACCGGGGGCCACGAAACAAAAATGCCGCATCGGAATGGCTGTTCCTCGGCGTCATCTCTATGTTCATTGTTGCTTTGATTGGCGAAAGGCAACTTGGGCGACCGGTTAAGATATTGAAAAGCCCCAGGACAAGGACCAACCATGAAAAAAAATGTTGAAACCATTCTGACTGTTTTCTATTGTCAAAACAGCTTCCAAGAAAATAAGCGGACGCTGGAATCCCAGGTGGGACCAAGGGTCAGGCTCTTTCCCATTCCCTGCAGCGGTCGACTGGAGCCTCTGTTTTTATTGCGGGCTCTGGAAGGTGGCGCTGATGCCGCCTGCCTGTTTGTTTGCCCAGAGGGAGCTTGCCGCTATTTTGAAGGCAACCGCAGGGCGTCCAAGCGGGTGGCTTATACCAAAAAAATGCTCAAAGAGATCGGCCTGGAGGAGGACCGGGTGTTCATCACTTTTATGTCGGCCAATGAGAAACGCCCGCCCAAAAAGATGATACTGGACGCCTTGGTCGCCGCGGAAAAATTGGGGCCGTCCCCCTTGAACAAGGCGCCCCTAAAGGAGAAAAAATAATGATCACCGCAACCAGAAAACCCTTAGACGATATCAAGGCCATGATTCGTCCGTTTAAGAAAGTTCTTATCGCCGGATGCGGGTCTTGCGTGGCCGAATGTGCGGCGGGTGGCGAAAAGGAGGTGGCGCAACTGGCCTCATCCTTGCGAATGGCCTTCAAACTTGAGGGGCAAGCCATCGAACTAAATGAAATCACCGTAGACCGGCAATGCGTGAATATCTTTTTGGACCAACTCGAGCAACCTACCAGGGCCCATGAAGCGGTCCTGTCTCTGGCTTGCGGTGCTGGGGTCCAGGCCCTGGCCGAACGGCATCCCGACCGCCACGTCTTCCCTGCCTTGGACACCCAGTTTCTCGGCCAGACAAAAGAGCCGGGGCTGTGGCTGGAAAATTGCCTGGGATGCGGGCAGTGCAAGCTTTTTTACTTTGGGGCCATTTGTCCCTTAGCTCGATGCGCCAAACAGTTGTTCAACGGACCATGCGGGGGTTCCCAAAAAGGTAAATGTGAAGTGGATCCAGATAAGCCCTGTGCCTGGCAATTAATCATTGATCGTCTTGGCGCCCTTAACGCCCTCGACCGGCTGGAAGAAGTCTTTGAGCCCGTCGACTGGTCTTGTAAGCAAGGACGGGGACCGCGGAAAATCGTGAGGGAGGATCAACAAAGTTGAAGACAACAAGCCACTTAAAACAGGTACTCGCCCAGGGCCAATTCGCCGTAACCGCGGAAGCCGGGCCGCCCAAGGGTTGTGACCCGGAAGTAATTCATAAAAAAGCAGAGATCCTCAGGGGATCGGTGGATGCCGTGAACGTCACCGACAACCAGACCGGGATCGTCCGCATGTCCAGTATGGCCGCCTGTGCTTTGCTCCTCCGGGCCGGAATTGAGCCGGTGCTGCAAATGGTCGTTCGTGACCGGAACCGGATCGCCCTGCAATCAGATATTCTGGGCGCGGCCGCTTTGGGAATACAAAATGTAATGTGCTTATCCGGTGATCACCAAACCTTCGGCAATCAACCCGGGGCCATGGGGGTATTTGACCTGGATTCCATCCAATTTGTGGCCACGGTCAAGAAGATGCGGGATGAAGGCGTTATCTTAGGCGGTGATCCACTTACCTCGGCGCCACCCATGTTCATCGGCGCGGCCGCCAATCCCTTTGCTGATCCTCTCCCCTTCCGAGTGACCCGACTGGCCAAGAAGATCAAGGCTGGGGCTGATTTTATTCAGACCCAATGCATATTTAATCTGCCTCGCTTTAAGGAATTCATGACCATGGTCAGGGACCGGGGGTTAGACCGGCAGGTGGCCATTTTAGGCGGCATCACTCCCATCAAATCGGTGGGTATGGCCAAATACATGGCCGAAAAAGTCGCCGGGATGGATGTCCCGCCCGAAATCATCGCCCGAATTAACGGTGTACCCAAAAAGAATCAGCGGGAAGAAGGGCTGAAGATAGTCCAAGAGACCATCCAGGCTTTAAGAGAAATCGAGGGAGTGCGGGGCATCCACATTATGGCCATTGAATGGGAGGAAGCTGTTCCCCAAATAGTCAAGGAGGCCGGACTGCTCCCGCGGCCGGAAGTAAGTGGTGACGGAGGCCCCCATGCCGGCTAAGTATCATATCCATACCCAGGAAACTCCTCCCCGGTTTAAGGCGCTGATTCGTTCCGGTGTCATTGCCTGGGAAGAGGGCTGTTTAAAGTGTGCGGTGTGCGTGAAGAAACAGTGCGTCTATAAGGTCTATGACCAGCGAAATTTAGACGGACGGCAGATGCTCGATTCTATAGACACCCTGTGCAAAGACTGCTACCGGTGCGTCCAAGGATGCCCCGCCCGGCTGATCAATAAAGCTGTTAATCCGGAATACTTACAAATCGGGGACGACCTTTTTACCCCGGAAATCATCACCAAGACCTGGAACCAGGCGGCCACCGGTAAAATTCCGGTTAGTGGCGCCGGATATGGCGGTAAGTTTAGCGGCAAGGGCTTTGATGCCATGTGGACGGATATGTCGGAAATTGTCCGACCTACTCGAGACGGAATCCACGGCCGGGAATACATCAGCACCGGGGTGGACTTGGGTCGGAAGGATATGTATTTAAAAGCCGGTAAAAACGGCGAGATGAAACTGCCGACTTATCCCTCGGTCCGAATCGAACATCCGGTGCTCCTTCAGGTGCCCTCCTTTGGGGCCATCCGAAAACCCTTCTTGCTGGGCCTGGCCGCGGCCGCCCGGCAACTGCTGACCCAGGCGATCATCCCCGCCGCCGTGATTGACCGGGACTTCAGGCCGCATCTGGCCCACGTTGTCCCGTCACTGGAGCCAAACATTGGCTTAGACGAAAAGATGCTTAGCAAGGTGTCCATGGTGGAGATAGCCGACCACCCCAAGGTGATGCATCAGGTGGCCAAGATAAAAAAGAAATCGTCCAAAGTGGCGGTTATCGTCAAGGTGCCCCTGAATAAAAAATCACCGGCCCGATGCCTGGAACTGGTTCAGACCGGGGCTGAGGTGATCCACCTGGCCGGGAATGACGACGGTCGGGAGAATACTCCCAAAAACGCCCGCTATATCAAGGACGCCATTGCCGACGTTCATCAAAAGCTGGTGGAAAACAACCTGCGGGACACGGTCAGTCTGATTACCTCCGGGGGCATCGCCCTGGCCGAGCACGTGGCCAAAGGTATCATCTGCGGATCTGACGCCATAGTGGCGGATTTGGCGCTGTTGGTGGCGGTGGAATGCCGGGTCTGCCGAGGCTGCAAGCAAGGGCTGCCCTGTCCGGTTTGTATTGAAGACGTCACTGCCGATTGGACAACACATCGGATGGTTAATTTGCTGGGCGCCTGGCATAATCAGTTGCTTGAAATTTCCGGGGCCATGGGAATCAGGGACATTCGTCGCATGAGAGGCGAACGCGGCCGGGCCATGTTTTTTGAGGAATTGGAGAAAATGGTCTTTGCCGGACTGGGAAAACCTGCCGCGAAATAAACTATGGAAAACATCAGTCAAAATAGGAAACAGAGGACGGCATCAGTGAACGCTCCAACAAAAGCTTTTGATCCATCGCAAGTGAAGGAAGCCCCTTCACGGTTTCGAACCGCCCTTGGAAAATATCGGGTCTCCAGGTCGGCCAAATGCATTGTCTGCGGACTGTGCGTGGACGTCTGCCCCCTGGGAGTGAATGAAAAGATCGGCGGGCGGATCACCAGTCCGCGGGACTACAAGTGTCTGGGGCCGAAGTGTCCGACCGCATGTTTCAAGCAGTGCCCGGTGCAAGCTATTACCGTCAGGACAGACCCCACATTCGAAACAATGGGTGACTACCGCTGGACGGGAGATATGCTGGTCAGCACCTATTACATGTGCGAGACTGGCCGGGTTCCCCAAAACGGGCTGGAATATCGGACGGGCGCGTCCGACGGCGGCTTCGATAAGCTGCGGCTCATCTTTCCTAAGGATCCGGGCCATGTTTCTCCTGATGAAGTCGACACTTCCATCGAATTGAATCGTACTGGCGACGGGCGGCCACAAATAGATATCCCCTTTCCGGTCTACGGAGGTGGGATGTCCTTCGGATCGGTCAGTATCCGGGCTATCGTCGGCCGGATGAAAGCAGCCACGGCCCTTAATTCCTTTTGTTGCACCGGTGAGGGCGGGTATCCCGATGACCTTATTCCCTATGACGATCATGTCATTACTCAGGTGGCCACCGGACTCTTTGGCGTTCGGGAAGAGACGATCCAGCGTGTCCGGATTGTAGAGTTTAAGTACGCCCAAGGGGCTAAGCCGGGACTGGGCGGGCACTTGTTAGGCGATAAGGTGACCCCGGCCGTGGCCAAGATGCGTGAGGCGGTGGTCGGCAGCGCGTTGTTCTCCCCCTTTCCTTTCCACAGCGTGTATTCGGTGGAGGATCACAAAAAGCACATCGACTGGATTAAGGCCACCAACTCCAAGGCCCTGGTTTCGGTAAAAGTATCCACTCCGACAGATGTGGATATGGTCGCGGTGGGGAGTTACTTCGCCGGAGCCCATATCATTCATCTGGACGGTTCCTACGGCGGGACCGGCGCGGCGCCGGATATCGCAAAGAAAAATATCGCCATGCCCATTGAATATGCCGTCCCCATGGTGCATCGATTCTTGGTCGCGGAAGGGATCAGAGACAAGATCACCTTGATTGCCAGCGGTGGTATTCGGACCCCTCATGACCTGATTAAAATTGTGGCCCTGGGCGCGGACGGGATAGTGACCGGAACGGCCGATATGGTGGCCATGGAATGCGTCCGGTGTCATAACTGCGAAAGTGGCCGGGGCTGTGCCCGAGGCATCGCCACCACCGACACGGGCCTGGTCGAACTCATGGAGTCGGATTGGGTAGCCCAGAGATTGATCAATATGTATCAGGCCTGGCGGGCGGAAGTTCAAAGAATACTGGCCAAGATGGGACTGAAGAGTATCCGCCAACTGGTTGGTCGGACCGAATTTCTGGCTCATTTAGATTACCTGCCGGATCACGTCGATGGCGAAATAGAGTATTGATGCCATAAAAATACTTAGGAGTCGTAACCAAATATGAACAGCCATGAATATGTCCGAAGTATCTTGGCCGCCCGACAGGACCTCTGCAAGGGGATGTCCAAAAACTTGCCTTATCCGGCAGAAGAAGAGGGCGGCTGCGGCGTTACCGGATTCTGCTGCAGCATTCCCGTCCGGGGCCGGCACATCTTCAAACCATCCGCCCAGATGCACAACCGGGGCAATGGCAAGGGCGGCGGCATTGCGGCCATGGGCTTTATCCCCGAGATGTTGGGCGTAGACCAGACCACTCTTAACGAGGACTACTTGATCCATATCGCCGATCTCGACGGCGAGGGGTTGAAGGCCCTGGAGGAGAAGTTCATCTATCCCTTTATGGATGTCCATCTGGCCGAGAATATCCCCCATGTGGACGACTACCGGGACATCGCCGGACTCGAAGTGCGACCACCGGACATCTATCGTTACTTTGCCCGGGTTAAGCCCAACGTCTTAAAAGCCTTTGCCGCTAAAAAGGGGCTGACCAAATTAGCCGCCAGGGATCTGGAAGACGAATTTATCTACCAGAATTCAGTAAATATAAACAAAACCTTCTACGATCCCCAGGGTAAGATGAAGGCCTTTGTCATGTCCCATGGCCGAAATTTCTTTGTCTTGAAGATAGTCGGTTATGCCGAGTGGGTGGTGCAGTACTATAAGCTGGACAATTTTAAGGCCAACATTTGGATCGCCCATCAACGTTATCCCACTAAAGGCCGGGTCTGGCATCCGGGTGGGGCACATCCGTTTATCGGCCTAAACGAAGCTCTGGTCCACAACGGCGACTTCGCCAATTATTACTCCGTGGCTGAATACCTCAAACAACGGAATATCTTCCCACTGTTCCACACCGACACCGAGGTGTCCGCGCTGCTGTTCGATCTGTATAGCCGGGTTTACGGTTATTCCCTGGAGCATCTCATAGAGGCGCTGGCCCCGACTCAAGAAATGGATTTCGATTATCTGTCTAAGGACCGCCAACGGATCTACCAGGAAATTCAGAAGACCCACATCCACGCTTCGCCGGACGGCCCCTGGTTCTTTATCGTGGCCCGGAATGACACCAAGAATAACGAGTTGCAGCTTCTGGGCATCACAGATACGGCCATGCTTCGGCCCCAGGTCTTTGCCCTGCAGGAAGGTTCGATTAAAATCGGTCTGGTTTGTTCTGAAAAGCAGGCCATCGATGCTACCCTGGACAGTTTGGCGGCGGAAGACCCCAGGTTCGGCACCGTGGCTGATATGTACTGGAATGCCCGCGGCGGAAGCCATACTGACGGTGGAACCTTCATTTTTCGGCTGGATAATTCCAAAGGCAACGGAGAAGAGAAGCCGATGACCTGTACCGACAAGTTCGGTCGGGAAATCAAGGCCCCCCAAAACCAGGTTCCCTTTCTGCCCGGCCGGGTGTTCTATCTGATGGACGACGGACAGAAACCCATGCTGGACCTGACTGAGGAATACGCCAAAGGTGATGCGGACGCGCTCTATAAGATGTTCATCGCCTCCATCCGGGATTGGGATTATGCCGAGACTCTCGATTGTTTAAAAGAGATTAAACGGCAGGCCAAAGAATCGGACGGAAATCTTGACTTGACCCTGAATGTGATGACCAGGTTGATTGATCTGCGGTATCCAACCTTCGAGAAGAAAAGAAGATCACTGCTTCAAATGTACAATTACAGCTTGAACCGGATTCTCTGCGCCGTGCCGCCCTTGAATTCAGACCAGGCCCAAGGGAAATACCGCTACATTGATTTTGAAAGCCGGAAGACCCTGCGGGCTCCTTTGCCGGGTGAAGCCGTCTTGGTGGTGGATGCAGCCTCGTTCCCACCCGAAGGCGATGAGGCCGACGGGGTCTTGCTTCGGGAAGCCTATCGCCTGGGCTGGAAACAGTTCATCATTTTCCGATGTCGCGGGCAGCGGTTCTATGGATGTGGCTTCGGACCGAACACGCAGGGCGTCCGAATGGACGTCTATGGCAGCTCCGGGGATTATATCGCCTCCGGCGCCGACGGACTGGAGATCTATATCCATGGTAACGCTCAAGACCAGTTAGGCCAGATCATGAAAGAGGGAAAACTGGTCATTTACGGCGATGTGGGGCAGACCTTCATGTATGGCGCCAAGGGCGGCGATGTCTACATCATGGGTAACGCCGCCGGCCGGCCCCTGATTAACGCCGTGGGTCACCCGCGGGTGGTGATCAATGGGACCTGTCTCGACTTCCTGGCTGAGTCCTTCATGGCCGGTGATCCGCTCAACGGAGGCGGATTTGTCGTGGTTAACGGCATGACTATTGACCACCAGGGCAACGTCATTCCGCAACCTTCACCTTACCCCGGCTCCAATCTCTTCTCCCTGGCCTCGGGTGGGGCGATCTATGTCCGGGATCCCCATAGGCTACTGGTGGAAGAGCAACTCAACGGAGGCGTCTACGCCGACATGACCGAAGCCGACTGGGAATTGATTTTGCCCTATCTTCAGGAAACCGAACGGCTGTTCAATATCTCAATTGATAATCACTTGCTTAAAGTGGATGGCCAACGCCGGACCTACGATGAGGTTTACCGCAAAGTGGCCGCCGTGAAACTGGCTGTCCTGACCGGGAAAGCCCAAAAAGACGGCCTGGAAGAGTATAAATAATCAAATCAGCCGTAACCGACTTAAAATAGACTTCAGATTAAGGGCGCCGGGAATAAATCGCGGTGCCCTTAGTTTCTTTGGCTCTGAGACTTGGCGACAACGAAATTTATCCGGAAAGGTTATCGCCCGCTTGCCGGAGTCCGGCCAAATATGATATTAATGAGCGACAGACCGATCTGACCGAAACCTATGCTTAACCTGAATTCGACGAGTTAAATTAATTGATGGGCAGAAATGAATCCGCAGATTTCGCAGATGAACGCAGATGAGGCCAACAGGCGCTTGCGAGCATACGTCTTTTTTTATCTGCGCAAATCAGCGTAATCTGCGGATTGAATCATGGTCCTTGACGCTAATCGCCTAGCGTACTCAGCGAACTCAGGTTATGTTTACACCCACGGGAGGTGCCATGCTTAGCCGACGGATTATCCCTTGCCTGGACGTCAGGGACGGAAAGACAACCAAAGGAATCAAATTCAAAGGTAATGTGGACATTGGGGACCCGGTGGAGATGGCCCGGTTCTATTATGAGGAGGGAGCGGACGAACTGGTCTTTTACGATATTACCGCGTCCAGTGACCGCCGGAATATTATGATCGAGGTCGTCCGGCGGGTGGCCGAAGAAATTTTTATTCCCTTTTCCGTGGGCGGCGGAATTAGAACCTTAGAGGACATGCGAGAGGTACTCCTAGCCGGGGCAGAAAAGGTCAGTGTCAACTCGGCTGCCGTCAATCACCCGGAAATTATTTCGGCCGGGGCTGAGGCTTTTGGGTCCCAGTGCATCGTGTTGGGCATGGACGTCAAGAAGGTCCCGGTAAGTGATAAAATCCCTTCGGGCTACGAGATAGTCATCAACGGCGGCCGGACGTACATGGGCATGGATGCACTGTGGTGGGCCAGGGAGGCGGAACGACTGGGTGCGGGAGAGATCTGTCTGAATTCCATCGATGCCGACGGCACTCAGGCCGGGTATGAGCTGACTCTCACCCGTCTGATCTCGACCAATGTCAACATCCCGGTCATTGCCTCCGGTGGCGCCGGAACTATCGAACATATCAGGGAAGTACTGACTACGGCCAGAGCCGATGCCGCCCTCATCGCCTCCATGACCCATTACGGGACCTATACCATTCGGCAAATCAAGGAGTCCCTCCATCAATCCGGCGTCAAGGTCCGGATGACCTGGTGACCATTATGGTCAAAGGATGGATTCCAGCGTTGAAGAAAGGCAGACCGCGTTTAATCAACTATCCTAAACAACTATAGCCATAATTGATGGGAAGCGATTGACGGTTAGGGCAAAAAGTGTTACTATATAAAAATTCAACCGGGACATAGAGACCAGACTAGTGGGGCCCGGTTCTTTTTGCTTTTGATAACCACTGAGGGCGGCCCCGTGGGGCTGAGTGCCCGCGGACTACGTTTCTCGGAGATTGTAATGAAAAAAGAGATTGGGGTTACTTCGGAGATTGACGGCTATTGTACCAAGTGCAAATTGGTGACCAACCATCGTGTGGTGGCCATGGATGAGGGCGTGGTTAAACGAGTTGTCTGTCTGACGTGTGGAGGTCAACATAATTTCCATCTCCCTCCAGGGCAAAAGGCCACGACCGAGAAAAAAGTAAAGAGAGTTAAGAAAGAAGAACGCCGTGTTCCCGGCCCCGAATCTCAAACACTGCTCCAATGGCAGGAACTGAAGGATCGGCTTACTCCGGAAACGCCGGCCAGCCCTTACGCCATGAGTGGTTCCTTTGCTCTGGGTGAAGCCATCGAACACGCCAAATTTGGGCTGGGCTTTGTCACCAAGGTGATCGACTCAAAGAAGATCATGGTCATGTTTGAAAAAGAGATCAAGACCATGGTCATGAATTTTCCTGACGTGGCCAGTCTCCCAACCCCAATCCCGACCTCGACTCCCGACCCCGAATATAGTGCCTCAAGTCCGGCCTGACGGCCGAAGGATAACGGGGTGGAGGTCATCGTCATCGGGCCTCCTGGCTCGGGCCCGGCGTTTCAGGATCAGGGGGATCCACCCAGTCCCAATTCTTGACGCCGAAGGGCGTCATTTGAGTCTCTCGGCCAGGTCTGGTTGAGCCCGGTGAACCGGTAATATCTGTGGCTGCTTCACCTTGGAGACCAACATGGATCAGCCCCATTTTGGCCAGGTAGGGCAAATCATCGCTGGTCAAGATGGTTAGCCCCAGATGGATCTGTAAGGCGCTCATTTTTGATCCTGCTCCCTCCCCATGTTCCGGCTGGACCGCCAGGCCTCGGCCCAACCTCCGACCCAGGAAAGATTTTTTCAGCCGGGCCACTTGATCCGCCGTCAAAGGTGTCCCCTGGTCGGAATAGAGTTTCCCGGCCCGAAGATGCACAATCTTTCCTTGCCGATCAATCACTACCACCAATTTTACCACAGGCAAGCCAGCACAGAGGACCGGACCGGCCAAACCTAAGGCCAAGTACTCCGGGGGAGATCCTGGTCTGGATGGCCAGGCCAGGTAGGCCCACCGGCGCCCAGGCAGACTCACCGCCTCCAACCTATATTTACCGGGGCTAAACTCTTCCAAGGCCGCCGCCAAAGCGTTTTGGGAGACCTTGACCTTCTGATCCGGATCATCCTCCAAACCACTCCCAGTCCGCCCGGATTTCAGCCGGGCCACCTCCTCGACCGGGGCCTCAGCCGCGGCCGAAATCGTCGCAGCCAGTTGTTCCGACCCCAGGGCCGCTCCGGCCGAAGCAAACATGACTAGCCCCTTTTCGCCTTCCCCGTGTCTCACCAAAATTATTTGAGGTAGTTTCCCTGGTAGGCTTTTCAACACGTGACCGTCAATGTCATGGACCACCGGAAAGGGCAATCCGGTGTCGGCCAAGAACTGAGCGGCTTCTTTTTGGGTGCACCCGATCGCCACGGCCAGGGCCCTAAATTTTGTGCCGGACGTAACTGCAGGCGGCAGGCTCGGCCAGGCCTGGGCGATTATCTTGGCTTGGGTCACGCTGGAGGGGCAGCCGGGGTGGATGATCAAGACCATGATTAAATCGGACTTGATTCGAACCAGCGAGAAGCGGGGTGGGGTGACGCCTAAATAGTTTGCATCAACGGATGAAGCCGGTGCGGGAAGGGTGATCTCGGGGAATTCCTCTCCGGTCCCCGGCCGGTTGCCGTGATTGGCCTGGCTATAACTGACCCCAAGAGTGAGGTTAATAAACATCGAGGTAATGATGAGCCGGGTTAGTTGCCCCGGTGCCTTAGATGTTCTGATGTTTCACCTCGATCCAAATTTCCTGGAGCCTGGAATCGATTGTGGAAGATTTGAATAAT
>JADFXK010000160.1:0-3460 GCA_015233625.1 Deltaproteobacteria bacterium
CCAGAGCATTAAGCCAAGAATAAGCCATGTTCCAAAAGTGGTTAGTAAATTTCTTATTTTCATAGTCCCTTTGCGTTGAGCCCCGCTCCTCCTTGTTGTCAGCCGTGGCCTTTTGAGATTATCGGTGGCCGGTAACCCGGCCAGACCCGGCTAGAGTGTCAGATCCTTTTGATGCTTTCTCATAATTGAAAACCGAGCAATTAGCAATGAAAAGGTGAAGGGATGAGTTGTGACGGCCCGGTATTGGTGGAAAAAGTTTAAAATTAGATCACGGCGCCGAATCCGTGTTCCCCAGCGGCCTTGGTCTGGAAATTCTGTTTTTCGAATTAATGGTAATGGTTGTTTTCATGCTCTGGTCTCCTGGGAGGTATGCTACAACGGGGGGTATGCCTGGACGGGTCGGTGGGCCGGAGGAACTTCTACCCCTTTGAGGCCTGGTCTATATCAATGATATTTGAATGGCCGGGAATGTAAGGGTTAGTCTTATAGGACGCGATTCTGCTTATTTTTTTGGTTATCTCTCCCAGGCGAAGCTGAAGGCCTGTTCGGCCTGTTGAAAGGGGAAGACACGGGTGATCAACGGCGCAACCTCGATCAACCCCCGGCTGAGGAGCGCCAGGGCCGGAGCAAAGGGGCCGCACCTTGAACCAACCAGAGTTACTTCATTAACCACCACCCGAGTCATGCCCAAGAGTACCGGCTTGATGTGGGTGCTTTTTACGAAAATCAGGCCTCGTGGTTTAATGGCGTCCAACGCTGCGCTCAGACCCGGCACCGACCCAGATGCTTCCACCACGACATCAAAGCCCTTTTCTTCAAAGCCTTCTCTCTGATGAGTGATGACACCGACGTGGCGGACGATGTCCAGCTTGTCTTCATGCCGCCCCACCAGATGGACTTCGGCCCCGGTCAGGCGAAGAACCTGGGCGGCTAACAAACCGATGCGACCATCTCCGACGACCAGGGCTCGAGAGGTTGGCCGGATGTGAACCTGATCAGGCATCTCCACCATGGCGGCCAACGGTTCGGTAAACACCGCCGCGGCATCCGGGACCTGATCCGGGACCAGGTGTAGGTTGGCTTCAGGTAAAACCAGGTAGTCAGCAAAGCAACCTGGCCGGCCCAGGATGCCAATCGCCGTGCGGGAGGGACAATGCCGAGCATCAAATCTCCGACACTGGTCGCACCGGCCGCACCCGACGTTGATCTCTCCGACCACCCGGCGTCCGATCAGGCCGTGGTCATCCGCTTCCTCCACCCGGCCGACAAATTCGTGGCCCAGCACACCGGAAAATCCGTGGTACCCTTGGGTCAGCTCGAAATCAGTCCGGCAAAAACCGCTCATTAATACCTTGACCAGGGCCTCGCCCGCTGGTCGGACCGGCCGGGGCACTTCCCGCAGTGATAATTTTCCGTCGTACACCAACCCCAACATATTTGTATCTCCTGATGATTAGGTATTCAATGCCGGCCATGGCGACCTAAAGCCAGTTCTTCATTTTGGCCCCGATGGCCCTGGCTTCGGCCATGATCGCGCCTTGATCCAAGGTTAGAACCTGGCCGTTTTCCATGACCAGCCGGCCGTTGATGATGACTGTAGTTACTTCTCCCCCTGTCGCAGAATAGACCAGATGAGATGATAGATTGTACAACGGGATGAGGTGGGGGTGATCCATATCGAGAATAATCACGTCCGCCTTTTTGCCAATTTCCAGGCTCCCGATCTGATGTGCCAAACCAAGAGCCGCCGCGGAGCCGTTGGTGGCCAAATTCAGCACTGTCCCGGCTCCCATGACCGTTGGATCTTTAGCGGCCAGCTTGTGGAGTTTCGCCGTAATATCCATCTCCAGGAACATATTCAAGTTGTTGTTACTGGCGCAGCCGTCCGTACCCAGGCCGACGGCCATCCCGCGCTGGAGCATCTTGGGTACCGGAGCTACTCCAGCGGCCAGCTTCATATTGCTTTCCGGATTGTGGGCCACCCGGACCTGTCGTTCTGCGAGCAAGTCCAGTTCCTCATCGGATACGGCTACCACGTGATCAGCCAAAAGGTGAGGGCCGAGGACTCCCAACCGTTCCAGATGGCGGATCGGGGTGGCCCCGTGTTGTTCCAACGAGTGGGCTACTTCAGCCTCGGACTCGGACAGATGGGTGATCATCATCACATTCTCACGTCTGGCCATGTCCATGGCCTTGAGGAACAGGTCTTCTCCGCAGGTATAAACAGAATGGGGTTCAATGGCGGGCGTGATCAGATCGTGTCCCTTATATTCCTGGATAAGCTCTAAAGTGTAGTCGAATCCGCGCTCGATCCGCCCGTAATTAGGTGAGGGAAAGTCGTAGATTACTTCACCTACAACAGCTCTGATTCCGGCCTCTTCCGCTGCTTTGGCGACTTCTTTTTCAAACAAATACATGTCACAAAAAGTGGTAGTCCCGGACCTGATCATTTCTAAGCAGGCCAATAGGGTACCGATATGGACAGCATGTCCGTCTAATCTGGTCTCGCCGGGGAAGATGTAGTTATTCAGCCACTCCATCAAAGGAAGATCATCGGCCAGGCCACGGAACAGGGTCATGGCCGCATGGGTATGGGCATTGATCAGACCGGGCATAACCAGGTGCCCCTGGCCCGGGATAATATACTTTGGTTTCAGGTGGTGAGGCGGCTCCCCAGGCCCAATATCGGTGATAACATCTCCAGTAATGGCCAGGTAGCCTGGTTGGTAGGTGTTTCCGTGGCCATCCAGGGTTAGGACGGCACCGGACTTGATCAGGATATCGCAAGTAGTTTCCATGTGATGTGGCTCCGTTAATATTATTCAGTCAAGAATTGGAGAAAAAAGCTAATCGTGGAGGCACAGAGAATTCTTGCCATGTCCATGCTCTCCTTCAGTACGGGATCAAGATTTATCGGCGGGGAGACTTTTCCGGCCCGGTGGGTGGATGGGCTAGTTACAAACGGGGCAGAAAAGTCTCCGTCGATATCAGCGGCAACCTTTGAGGTTACAAATCATCATTTTTATATAACACATAAAATATCTAAACGGAATGGATATGATAAAATAATAAATAAAATCATTATGATATCTGCAAATAATGTGTTAAAATACAGTCATTGTGTGATGTTACAGAATATACACATATCGTTTATTGTAGTATTAATAAACAATATTAATAAGTTAATTGGTGATAGACATTTTTGTTATTGACACCTTGTATGGTGATTGGTATACATGGACACTCCTTGACCATTAAGTCAATTAATAAAATCGTGGCAAAGGAGGTTTATTATGACGAATACTATTGTTAATCGACTTAAATTGTTTGTACTTATTGTTTTTTTTACCCCGGTTATCTTCTTTGGCTTCTTTACCCTGTTTCCGGTAAAGTCCCTGGCCAACGAACCCCGCTCACACCAGCCGAAAAGCATCGCCGGCGCGACTCATTTGGAAGAATT
>JADFXK010000160.1:3523-8947 GCA_015233625.1 Deltaproteobacteria bacterium
AAGACCAACGGCAAGGTCAAGAGCAAGTCAAACGGCAAAAGGAAAAAAAGTGCCAGGCGACTCATTCCTGGTGTTGGGACTGATCCGTCCGCGGCCATTGACCTGACCATCCGTCAGGCGGCCGCGAAATATGGCCTGGAGCCTTCGCTCATTCGGGCCATCATTAAGACCGAATCCGAATTTGACCCCCGGGCTCTTTCGCCTTACGGGGCCAAAGGTTTGATGCAATTGATGCCCAGAACCGCGGCCGCCATGGGCGTGAAGGATCTGTATTGTCCTG
The DNA here is from genome assembly GCA_015233625.1 of Deltaproteobacteria bacterium. GTDB lineage: Bacteria > Desulfobacterota > JADFXK01 > JADFXK01 > JADFXK01 > JADFXK01. The sequence continues at coordinate 3,804 of JADFXK010000160.1, forward strand.
TTCAAAACATCAAAGCTGGGGCCAAACATTACAAAAAACTGTTAACCACTTTTAGGGGTGATCACGTTTTAGCTTTGGCGGCATACAATATTGGGAGAGTCAGGGTGTTGAGACGTGGTGTCCCGCCGGCAGTGCGGCGGGACTTTGTCCAAAAGGTTCTGGCTTATCAGCGGCAGTATTCCAGGCGGGATTTGTCTGTAGATTCAATTCGCGCCTTCGCCGGGTTGCCAGATGCAAAAGTTCTTGATTAGGGTCAGACCGGGAGGGCCGCTCTTCTCGGGATGGAATTGTACGGCAATAAGATTGTCCCGCCCCAGGGCCGAAGCAAACTCAATTCCGTGTAAGGTTTTGGCCAGAGTCAAGGACTGGTCGGCCGGGACAGGAAAGTAAGTGTGCACAAAGTAGAATTCGCTCTCCGGCGGGATTCCCTGAAAAATAGGGTGGGGCCGGGTCAGCGCGACCCGATTCCAACCCATGTGTGGGATCTTCAATCGCTGGCCGGTCTGGTCCATTAGAGGTGAAGGAAACGACCTGACCTGCCCTTTGATCACCCCCAGGCACTCGGTGTCGTTTTCTTCACTGTATTCCATGATTATTTGGGTGCCCAAACAGATGCCCAGGACCGGTTTGTTTTGGGCCACTGCGTCTCGAATAGTTTCGGCCAGCCCCAAATCTTTCAGGTCTTTCATCGCTCTGCCGGCCGCCCCCACCCCAGGAAAGATAACCCGGGCCGCGGCCAGGATTTCCCTCCGGTCCGAGGTAATCTTTGCTTCAAATCCAAGTTTGTTAACCGCCCGCAGCACACTGGTCAAGTTCCCGGCGCGGTAGTCAATAATGGCAATCACCGTTTGTTTCCTTTTCTAATACTTATAAAAACCACGGCCGCTCTTCACTCCCAAATACCCCGCGTCAACGTACTTCTTGAGCAAGGGGCAAGGCCGATATTTGGGGTCACCCAGACCTGAATGCAGAACTTCTAAAATGGCCAAACAAGTGTCGAGTCCGATCAGGTCGGCCAGGGCCAGAGGCCCCATGGGATGGTTCATGCCCAGTTTCATTACGGCGTCAATCGCCTCGGCCGTGCCCACGCCCTCATACAGGGTGTAAACAGCCTCGTTGATCATGGGCATTAGCACCCGGTTGGCGATAAATCCCGGAAAATCATTGGCCTCCACCGGAGTTTTGCCGAATTTGAGAGACAAGGCGTTAGTCAATTCCAACGTCTCTTGATCCGTGGCCAGACCCTTAATCACCTCTACCAGCTTCATCACCGGAACGGGATTCATAAAGTGCATTCCAATAACTTTTTCGGGCCGTTGGGTGGCCGAAGCGATTTTGGTAATGGAAATGGATGAAGTGTTGCTGGATAAGACTACCCCGGGGCGGACGATTTGATCCAACTGCCTAAAAATATCCAGCTTGAGAGCCAGGTTTTCGGTCGCTGCTTCAACCACGAAATCCACCTCCGCCATGGCGGCCAGATCTGTCACCCCGACAATTCGGCCCATGATATCACTCTTTTGGGCGGCGGAGATTTTTTCTTTCTTAACCATCCGATCCAAGCTTTTCTCTATGGCCCCTTTTCCCCGGGCGACGAACTCTTCCTTGATGTCACTCATGATCACTTTTAATCCGGCCGCCGCAGCCACCTGGGCGATGCCCGACCCCATTTGGCCGGCTCCAACCACGCCAAAGACTTTAACCTCCATCACTATCTCCTTTTGTTGGTTTTTTACAAAATCTGATTAGATGATCGTAGTCTTCTGAAATCTAAATTTTCCATTTGGGCAACAAAAAAAGTGTAACGCCGAGGACGTAGATGTATCTGGGAAACGTCTAGCCCTCATGACTATTTTCGGTTACTCATGGCCATCCCAAGCGGGCAGGACGATTCCCGGCCGAGCCGGAGGCCTCAATCGGACCGAAAAGATGAACGTGGCCACCATGGCCAAGGCCGTACCGCTGATGATCCAGGGATTGGCCAGACTCTTGACATCGAGCGGGAGCGCCGGCGTGGTGACCGGATCGACCTGCCAGAAGAAGACGGCCAACAATAGGCCAACGGCAAAATTCGCCCAGCTCATGATAACACCGGGGATTGGAGTGCTAATCCATTCATTTGGTTGTCCATTCCCACGGCCGATCATTTGAAGGAAAGCCACCACGAGCAGGCTGAAGGCAAAGATTTGGCCGTCGAAGGTCTTATGTGAAATATGGAAGAGAAGAACACAAAAGGCAAACAAACCGATGAACGTACGCCAGGCTCGAAACTTGAGGTCCCTGATCTCCGGTTCGGAAAGATCGGGGGCAGCTTCTTTTCCGTTCCCCAAAACGACGTAAGCTTCGCAGAATATCCCTGAAGAACCAAAGACGATCATGAGTGGCAGAATTAACCCAAGGCAGTCCAGGAAGGCCCGGTAGGGATAACCTCCCAGGGTTCCGGCCAGAAAGGACACGATAAAGCCGGGCAGGGCGCATTCAGCCAGGGCGTAGCCGGGGCGGTTCACCGTGATGCTGGTCGACGTCGCGGAATCAGGACGGTAAATCCAAAAAGCCATGATGGAGGCCAACACCCAGGAACCGGCGGCCAGCATATAAGTCATCGGCGGCAAAGTCTGGACTGAATCGACGGCCATGACAAGGCTGGTTATTGCCAGACCCAGTCCTCCGGCCAGAGCGGCGGCCCGTCTTAACCCAACAAGTTGACCAGAGTGGCTTAATCTGTGTCTATCCGGAAAATACATGTACAAAAGCAACAAGGCCAAACCACCTAAGACAAACAGGGCGGCGGCTATTTTCGCATCGGAATAGACATACAGATGAACCGTATAACTGAACAAAGCGAAGGGGATAAGATGATAACAGACCACCTTCAAGAAGGTCCGGTAAGGCAGCTTCGACTGTTCCCCGCACAAAATGGCGATACCGCCTGCTCCGCCCAAAAACATGTTAATTGGCAAGATTAGCAGCAAAAGAATAATATTCTGTTCGTTCAAGGTGAACCTAAACGGCAGGCGATGGACAACGGTCTGAATTTTCCGCCCCAACTTATTTCGTTGGAAATAAAGCTCCATTAACTGAAAGAGCGGCGGAATTTGGTCGCCGTCAGATAAATGGTGTTTTTTTAGTATCTTGCCCACCTGGCGTTCGAATAGATTCATCAGGATGGGAGAATGCTTCCCCAGGAGATAGCCCAGGGATAGAAACAGGCAAGTGGACACGTAGGTGGCCACGATCCCGACCAGCCCGGTTAAAGACATAAGAGCCGTGGCAATACCACCACCATTGACATAAGGAATAGCCAGGGCGACACCATAGACCAGACTGATCTGGACTATCCGCCAGGGCTCGAATCTCAGGTTCTGGATTAAGAATTCTATCTTCTGGCCGAAAGAATGTCCTGGCACATCGGCGATGATATACCAGAGCATCAGCCCCAGGAGAAACCAGGTTCCGATAGTTGTTAACAAATTCCTTATCTTCATGTTCGCTTACGGTGAATACCGCCCCTTTTTCTTGTGGCTGTGGCCATGGTGATCATCCCTGGCCGGCAGCGTGGCTAATCCGTCTGGAGATGGGAAATCTGTTTGCTGCTTTTGTCTCGCGGTTAGGGATTTTCTTCAACCGTTACTTTGTGGCCGTCCCACTCGGGCAGGGCGGTCCCTTGTCCAGCGGGTGGCCTTATTCGGACCGAAAATATGAATGTCGTCGACATGGCCAAGATTGTGCCGCCGATTATCCAAGGACTGGACAACAAGCCGGATGCATCCAGGTGTGTGGCTGGTGTGATGACCTGGTTAACCCGCCAGAAAAAAACAGCCAAAAGTAACCCTGCCACGATATGGGCCCAGCTCATAACCAGGGCCGGAGTACCAAACCAACCGGCCGGTCGTCCCTCCCCACCCGTCGTCCGACCAATTAGTTGCAAGATAGCCACGATGAGCAGGCTGACGGCAAATACCTGGCCGTCGTAAACCTTATGAGATATCTGGAAAAGAAGAACGCAGAAGCCGACCAATCCGATAAAGGTCCGCCAGGCACGAAATTTGATGTCCTCGATTTCCTCTTTGGAGGGTCTGTTGACCGATTCATGTCCGTTCCAGTAGATGACAGTTGATTCACTGAATAGCCCGGAGGAGCCGAAGATAATCATGATCGGCAGGAATAGACTAAGACAGTCCAGGAAAGCCCGATACGGATAACCTCCCAGAGCCCCAGCCAAAGTGGCTACGATAAAGCCGGGTAGGGCGCATTCGGCCAGAGAATAGCCATGGTGGCTCGCCTCAATCACGCTTGACGTTACGGAGCCCGGCCGGGTAATCCAGAAAGCCATGATGGAGGCTAGCACCCAAGATCCGGCGGCCAGCATGTACCCCATCGGCGGTAAAGCCTGGACCGAATCAATGGCCAGGACAAAACTGGCCACGCCCAGGCCAAGCCCCCCGGACAGGGCCGCGGCTCGCTTTAACCCGACCATCTGACCGGAATTGCTCAACCGCAGTTTATCCGGGAAATACATATATAGAATCAATAAAATCAGGCCGCCTAAGACAAAGATGGCCGCGGCTAATTTAGCGCCGGAATAAACGTACAAGTGGATCGTGTAACTGAATAAAGCAAAGGGGATCAGGTGATAGCTGACCACCTTCAAGAAAGTCCGATAAGATAATCGTGATTGTTCACCGCACAAAATGGCGATCCCGCCGTCCGCGCCAAGAAGCACGTTAACCGGTAGGACCAGTAACAAAAGAATGATATTTTGTTCATTCAGAGTGAATTTGAACGGTAAACGGTGGAGAAAGGTTTGGATCTTCCGTCCGATCTCATCTCGTTGAAAATATATCTCCATCAATTGGAAAAGCGGCGGGATTTGTTCGCCTTCAATCAAATGCCGTTTCTTTAGAATTTTACCCACCCGGCGCTCGAACAGTCCGACCAGAATGGGGAAATATCGGCCCAGAAAATAGTCAAGGGAGAGAAACAGGCAAGTTGACACGTAGACGGCTACAATGCCGACCAACCCGGTTAAAGACATGAGCGCCGTGGCAATCCCCCCACCATTGACATAGGGTATGGCCAAGGCAACACCATAAACAAAGCTGATTTGAATTATCCGCCAGGGATCAAATCTTAAATCACGGATT
>JADFXK010000161.1 GCA_015233625.1 Deltaproteobacteria bacterium
CCATAACCTGGGTCCCTTCATTAAAGAGGTTGGAGGAAAACTTCTTCCTCCTATTCTCTCAAATGTTAAAGACCCTGTCCAGGCTAGAGTATATCGCCAATCAAAAAAGTTTGATGCGTTTGCCCTGCTAGGGATACTTATTTTAACAACCGCCGATGTGTTGGCAAATGTCAAACTTAAAGAAAGAAAATTCCAATGGAGACTGGGATGGAGATGGGAGAATTATCGACTGGATAAATAGAGAATGTCGGATCTGGAGCCGGTTCAACCAAAGAAACTAGACTGCTTCAACTCCAGGTGCCTCAGGCATGATCTTTGCTTTTAGCCAGGAAGGGGCAAATGTTGCCCTGGTCATGCCAAGATTTGCCTGAAGGGAGTTATGTGATAGCCAGCTTGGGCGAAGAATCCCTCATGCAACAAATATGCCACAATAGCCAAAAGCGGAGTGGGATACTTGACAAAATTATAAAGAAGGATTAAATTAAGATAATAAGTCAATCTTGTAAACTCGACATTAAGATCAAACAGCCTCTATCAATTTTTGAGAGAGAAATGACCTTAAACCGTTACTGGCTAATAGCCTGAATGTGAGCTTTCCGTAATTGAGCGGTTACAGGTTAGAATCCTGATCCGCCGTTGGTGCTGCTTGACTGTCTTTTGTTCTTCAGTATAACGGGGCCAAGAACGGTTCACAATAGCTGGCTCAGGTTCAGAGAATATTAGGCCATCTACGGAGAATATCTCAAACAATTTTTGGGGTAGAATTACTTGGAATCGATCTTCTCACTATCATTGAATATCAGGAGGACTTATGAAAAAATTACTTTGTGTTCTCTTGGTAGTTACCTTAGTTTTGATAACCGGCTTGGGTGCCGGTACTGCTCAAGCTAGATATCGCGGTGGCTACTATGGCGGTGGCTATCACGGAAGCGTTGGCTATTATGGTCACGGCTATCGTGGTGGTTACTATTACGGCGGGCGGGGAGCTTTTGTCGGCGGCCTCGTCGGCGGATTGGTTTTGGGAACTCTTGGAGCGCTGGCCGCTTATCCGGATTATCCGGCGGTAACTTACGCTCCGGCTCCGGTTGTGGTTTACCCGCAATACGGATATGGATACCCGGCCCCGTACCGTCCTTACTACTACCGGCCCTATTGATGGATGAGGGTCAATTTAGCCGTCGGGTTGCGGTGTCCTGATTATTCTAGTGGGCACCGAAAGACCGGACGCTACCAAAGCCATTATGGCCAGGGCGGGCTAAAGATGTGCAGATATCTCCGCCCTGCGCCAATAACTTTGCCATGGTTATACGCTACAATTAGGGAGGCCCGTTTGACTCACCCTTGGGTGGGTTTTTCTTTCGGTGATATATAGTCCTTACCAGCATTGTCTGGTTCGGTTTTTGCATCAAATAGAATTAGGTTCCAGGCGTGTGAAGCATCGAAATTTGTAATTCGATCTAATTGTCTAAAGGGATACACATATTGGCGACATAGACCCAGGATGCTGCTTAGCTGATCCGGTCTAAGGGTGTACACCAAGCCTGGAACCTTAACTTAATGACCTCGAGAGGCAATTAACTAACCGGAAATGCGGCCTTACTGGACAATGCTCAAATGTAATGTTCTCGTGATCGGGCGGTTGCAGGTTCGAGTTCTGCTTAGCCGGTAATGGTCCTTAACTATCTTTTGTCTCTGACCATAACGCGGCCGAGGCTGGTTCGCAATAGTTGGTTCAGGTTCAAAGAATATTACGCCATTATGTGGATAATATCACACACAATAATATGAGCACTGGAGACGCTCATTTTTTGCTTCATTGACTTTTTGCGATTTTGGGGTAGAATTATTTAGAAGTTATCTTCTCACTAGCATTGAAAATTAGGAGGAGTTATGAAAAAATTACTTTGTGTTCTTTTGGTGCTTGCCGTAGTTTTGATATCCGGAGTGGGCGTCGTTAATGCTCAATCTAGATATCCGGGCGGTGGTGGCTACCACGGCGGCGGCTATCACGGTGGTGCCCATTATGGTGGTGGGTATCACGGTGGTGGGTATCACGGTGGTGGGTATCACGGCGGCGGCTATTATGGCGGTCGCTATTACGGTGGCGGCTATCGCGGTGGTGGCTATTACGGTGGGCGGGGCCCTGGTGCTTTTGTCGGCGGACTCGTGGGTGGACTAGTTTTGGGAACACTTGGAGCGATAGCCGCTATTCCGGCCGCGATTGCTTACGGTCCACCACCGGCAGTGGCTTACCCGCAATATGGATATGCGCCGCCGGCGTACAATCCTTACTACTACCGTCCCTATTGATGGATGAAGGCAAGCTTAACTAACAGGTTGCGGTGTCACTGATTATCCTTATGTGCACCGGGTGCCCAGACGTTAGCACAGAAATTATAGCCAGGGCGGGCTAAAGATGCGGATACATCTCCGCCCTGCGCTAATAACTCGACAGCAGTTCATCCACCGGACTTAGCGGGGTATGATTAACTCACCTTCGGGTGGGTTTTTTTTTGGTAGTATCTACTTCTCCGTGATACTTCTCCGTGATAAATCTGCAAAGCGCCTAATCAGGCGATGCATATTGGTCACCGCACCCATAACCACATCCGGGTCAAAATTAGAATTGCTCATGGAACACAAGCCGCGATCCGGTCTTCTCTCCTCTATAGCTGGTCTTCCGGGTAATTCGAGCAAAGTTTGCTTTGCATCTGGCGAGTTAATTGGCTATAATGAAAAATAACCGTGGCTGGAGGCCTTCCCCGTCGGGCGGATTTGAAATCACTCTGCGAAGAAATGGATACCCGGTGCGAGAACAAAAAATTATCAATATGTTGGAAAAATGGGAAAAGGACCTGCCGGCTGTGCCCCAGACCGTGAGCCGGGTACTGGCTGCGGTGGCCAATGATTTCTCTGATGTCCAACAACTCGAAGAGATAATTAAATCAGATCAGTCCTTGTCTTCCAAGATCCTGCGGCTGGCCAATTCGGCGTTCTACGGATTAACCCATACTGTGTCCACTGTTCGGGAAGCGATTATGATGCTGGGGTATGGCGAGGTCAAGCATTTGGCCTTAGATGTGTCTTTAATCGGATTTTTTGGCCATCCGAAGGAACTTAAGGGATTCGACATAAATGGTCTTTGGCTCCATTCGTTCGCCGTTGGCTCTGCCGCTAGAATCATCTCGGACTTTATCAAGGGACTGAATCCCGAGGAAGCCTTCACTGCCGGCATCTTACACGATGTGGGCAAAATGATTTTTCTTCTGGCCGAAAAGGACGACTTTCTCTCCGTGATTGAATATGCCAAAACCCATAGGGTATCTTTTTCTGTGGCCGAACAAGAGGTCTGCGGCCTTGGTCACTCCTTCATCGGAGGAATCCTGGCCCGCCGGTGGTACTTTCCTGAGTATCTGGTGAGTTGCATTGAATATCACCATCGCCCGGACCTGGCCGGCAGTCACACCCCCATGGCGGCCACTGTGGCCTTGGCGGACGCAGTAGCCTATAAGCTGTCCATTGGAGCGGCCGGGGCGCCCGTGACTGATATCCCTGATGCCGTCTTGCTCAATCAGGTCGGCCTCAAAAAAACAGCGATGAAAGAAATAATGCACCAGATGGAAAAACAGAAGGCCAGAGTCGAAGAATCCCTGGCCGGAGTCTGCCTCCACGCCGCCTGAAAATGACGGTTTGGAGAAGGCACCATTGGCTGTCATTATTCCCATTCAATGGTGCTGGGCGGCTTGGAAGAGATATCGTACACCACCCGGTTGACGCCTTTGACCTCGTTGATGATCCGGCTGGAAATGTTCCCCAACAGATCGTACGGCAGCCTGCTCCAGTCAGCCGTCATGGCATCCAGACTATCCACACACCGTAAGGCAATAACCCGGTCGTATGTCCGGCCGTCTCCCATCACCCCCACTGTCCGGACCGGCAGCAAGACGGCAAAGGATTGCCAGACTTGAGTGTATAACCCCGCGGTTTTCATCTCTTCTAAAATTATTTCATCAGCGTCCCGAAGAATGGCCAGATCGGCCTCGTTCACCGCCCCCAAAATTCGTATCGCCAGGCCGGGTCCTGGAAAGGGTTGCCGCTGGATCAGATCTTCCGGGATACCCAACTCTCGTCCCACCTCCCGAACCTCGTCTTTGAACAGTTCCCGCAGTGGTTCCACCAACTTGAGATTCATTTTTTCCGGCAGGCCACCCACGTTGTGGTGGGATTTAATGGTCGAGGACGGTCCGCCGCGAAATGAGATACTCTCGATGACATCCGGATAGAGCGTTCCCTGGGCCAGGTAGTCCACACCCCCGATGGTGGCGGCCGCTTCCTCAAACACGGTAATAAATTCCTGGCCGATTATTTTTCGCTTGGCCTCAGGATCAGTCACGCCTTCAAGCTTGGCTAAGAAACGGGCCGCGGCATCAACGGGGATCAAATTAAGCTGCATGGATTCGGTGAACATCTTGACCACCCGGGCCGCCTCTTTTTTTCTCAGGACGCCATTGTCTACAAAGACGCAAAATAGATTTACGCCGATGGCCTGGTTGAGCAGGGCGGCGGTGACAGTGGAGTCGACTCCTCCGGATAAGGCACAGATGACATTTTTGCCTCTAAGCCGTTCGGCCATTTCCGCCACCGTCTCAGCCACAAAGGATTTCATGGTCCAGAGTCCTTTGAGTCCACAGATGTGGAAGAGGAAATTCCTGATGATTTCCTTACCCGCGGGCGTATGGACTACTTCGGGATGAAATTGAACACCATAAAGCCGGCGCGAAGTGTGTTGCATGGCCGCGAAGGGAGCGCTGGAACTTTTGGCCATGAGGGTGAACCCCGGAGGCAAGTCTACTACCTTGTCTCCGTGACTCATCCAGACCGGAATAGTCAGTAGAGCCTGGCCCGTGGCCTGGTCCGGGTCCAACGTCGCGCCTGGTGTGGCTTCCAGACCGCGGAAAAGATCGGCATCGTTGGTTATAGTCATTCTAGTTCGACCGTACTCCCGATTGGACGAGGCATCCACTTTCCCATTCAGTATTTTTCCCATCACCTGCATCCCGTAGCAGATGCCTAACACGGGACAACCAAAATCAAAGATTGCGGGATCTGGAAGCGGAGCTCCGGTTTCATACACTCCGGCGGGACCACCGGATAAGATGACGCCGTTGGGCGCAAAGTCGCGAATTTTGTCAATGGGATAGTTGTACGGATGAATCTCTGAGTAAACTCGTTCTTCCCTGACCCGACGAGCGATTAACTGGGTATATTGGGAACCGAAATCAAGAATCAGTATTTTTTCTTTGTGTGCGGTCATTTTCTCACCAAATCAAGGATTTATTATGGAGTGATGCATCCCGAAAGTCCGGTCCGATTAATAAAGTAGCCAAATTTTTGTAATCTTGTTTCTACCTTGGGAAGGTCATCCGCGCTGATGATAACATGGTTATTTTCCGCGGTTAGAACATATTTCTTTAAGATTTGGTCATTAGCCATAAGAACGGGCAACTCTTCATCAGCCTTTATCTGAAAAACCAGCATGGAACTCTTCGCTTCCACCGCGTCGATCTTATTTATCAGACTATCTAAGAATTGCTGCCAGATCAACGGAGGGCGGGCGGCCAACCGGCGCTGGAAATTTGCCACGAGTTGAACCACATCTTCAGATGACGAACAACTTCTCAAAAATGAATTTTGATCAACTTTGTATTCATGCCCAGTCACTCTGTGCCCTATTCTGGTCAGCATATCCTCCAAAGTCTGATCATTCCCTGCCCAGGTGATCACCAGCTTGTCCTCAGCCAGGACGGCGGGAACGTCTTCAGCGCTTTGGATGACTTGATACTGTTCCGACACCCCGAATACGTATTCGCCCAGATCGGTCAATCGCAGGTATTTCAGGCCATCAAACACCGACAGGTAATCCTTGTCCCTTTGTTGAACAAGCCTGTTTTCAGGAAGATCGTAGGCCAGATCCAATATACCAAGGCCGGCCAGCAGGAACCCCACACCCTTCAAAAACGGAGCCAGCACCAGGTCATGATAATTAGTCTCCGAGACAAGGCATTTTTCATAGACCCGTTGACCGGGCTGATTCGCAATCCCCTTTGAGATATAAGCTTTGCCGTCCGGTGGTATTAGATCTAAGAATAAGCTCCCATCTCGGGCATAACTGATTAAATCCTCAATCGCCACCCATTGTCCCAAGGGCAGGTCGCACATCATCTGAAGCAGGGCCGGCATGACCTTTCTTCTAAGTCGGTGATCTTTGGATTCTTGACTCAACCAGCGCAAATGCGACAGCAACTGCCGGTCGACAAAGCTTTTGGTGGCCCAACTGGTGATGAATGTGGTCACCAGCCTTTTGAGCTGGAGGGCAGGGTCGTCAAAATCTTCCAATTGGACAGATTCCAGGAACCAGACGATCATCTTGGTCCGCAAACTGTCCAGAGGTTTCTCATCATAGAATTCTTTAATGGCGCAGTTGAGGGCCATCTGGCGGATGGAAGAATCCAGGGGCAGGGCGGTGGATTTGGATTGTCTCACCTTTCCCTGTCTGAAATAGGTGCAGAAGGACTTCAGTTGGGTGATAATCCGGCCATTATCCGCAAATATGAAATTAGCGTCGTCGATGTTGCTGACCGTCTTGAAATCATGCTTTTTTTCAACTGGGGGGGCGATGGGAACGCTTCTTTTTTTAGATTGGGCAATGATCTTGGCCGCCTGTCGGCGAATCTCCGGTTGGGCATCTTTAATCATGCTTTTTTGAAGTGCCCTGGCCCAAGGCGAATCGTTCGAGGCAATGGTGGACAACACCCGCCTGCGGATTTCAGGTCTGGAGTCACGGCCGGCCCTCTCCAACAGGTCCCGGACAAACATATTTTCCGGGGCGACTCGTCCGGCGGCCATGAGGACATTAGCGTAGAACTGCCATGGCTCAGTCTCACACCCTTGAAGGAGATACATCAAGATTGGTTCCCCGATATTCTTGCAGACCTGGTAAGCGGCCTGCCGAACTGCCTCATCTAAGGGGTGTGATTCAGCATATCCCAAATTCTTGACCAGATGTGTCATCAGAGATTTGAGCTGAGCTGCGGGGTGTTTGGACAGACGTCCGGCTACCTCGTCAAATCGCCATAAGGCTAAAAGACGCCGGTGCAAACGACCCGCGGGAGACAACGCTTCTTTGAATTGAGCCAGAGTCCAGGATCCAAGGTCCTGGTCTCCGAGCCCGGCCTGGAGGGCTGATTCGGTGCAGGAGACACATGCCGCCCCGGCCGGTGTCCGGCAGACCGGGCCAGGTGTTTCTCCGGCACAAATAAAACATCGGTCAGACCCATCGGTCCAGGTAATTTCCCACTCGGACTTTTTTAAATAGTCACACAATAAGGTCCAGGGCTGTTCTTGGGATGCCAGAAGCATGGATCAGGTTCCTACAGTTATCTAGACCTCGAACGGTCATAATTATACTTTGAACGGTTACAATTGGCTCTTTGGCGCGCGCCCTTACCCAGGGTCAGCGAAGCGCCACCCTGCGGCGGGATCCAAAAGGGACAATGGAGGGTGTTCGTTACTTGTTGCTTGTGGCAGGTTTTTTTCAACGAGTAACCAGCGACAAGATAACGATCAAGAAGAAACGATCGGCAAGCAACGAGCAACCAGCCACGGTGAGCTATTCCACCCGATAGTTGGGCGCTTCCTTAGTGATAATGACGTCGTGGACGTGGCTTTCCCGGAGTCCGGCGGCCGTAATCCGGATAAACTTGGCTCTAGCCTGGAGCTCGGTCAAATTGGAGCAACCAAGGTAACCCATCCCGGATTTCACACCGCCGACCAACTGGTAGATCATCTCGGCCAGCGAGCCGCGGGTCGGAACCCGCCCTACGATTCCCTCCGGGACAAGTTTGGTTTTGTCTCGCACTTTGCCCATGCCGTAACGGTCTTTGCTCCCTGCCTCCATGGCCTCAATTGAGCCCATTCCTCGATAGACTTTGTAACTTCGGCCCTGAAACAGGATTGTCTCACCCGGACTTTCATCGGCCCCGGCAAACAGACTGCCGATCATGACCGATGCGGCCCCGCCGGCCAGGGCTTTGGTGATGTCTCCGGAGTATTTTATGCCACCGTCGGCGATCAAGGGGACGTTGTATTTTCTGGACACCTTAGCGCAATCGAAGATAGCCGACATCTGGGGTACGCCGACACCGGCCACGACTCGAGTGGTGCAGATGGATCCCGGCCCCACACCGATTTTGATGGCGTCAACTCCGGCCTTGACCAGGGCCTCAGCGCCTTCAGCCGTGGCCACGTTTCCGGCCACGAGGTCTATCTCGGGAAATAGTTTTTTGATGGTCTTGACGGATTCTATCACCCCTTTGGAATGGCCGTGTGCGGCGTCTATAAAGATAACATCCGCTTCGGCCTTGACCAGGGCTTCAACTCGTTCTTTTTGATCACCTCCGACACCCACGGCCGCGGCGCCTCGCAATCGACCGTACCCATCCTTACAAGCATGAGGATATTCTTTTAGCTTGACGATGTCTTTGATGGTGATCAATCCCTTCAATCGGCCATGTTCGTCAACGACCAGCAGCTTTTCAATGCGATTGCGGTGCAATAGTTCCTTGCATTCGTCTAAACCAATGCCGGGAGGGGCGGTGATCAGATTATCTTTGGTCATGATGGCCGCGACCCGGTGGTCCAGGTTGGTTTCGAAACGCAGATCTCGATTCGTCACGATGCCGACCAGGAGTCCGTCTTTGACCACCGGCAAGCCGGAAATATGATAGGTGTTCATCAATTCCAGCGCGTCGCTGACTTTCTGGTCGGGGTCGACGGTGACGGGATCGATAATCATACCGCTTTCCGATTTCTTGACCTTTTCCAGCTCCTTGGCCTGCACTGCGATGGGCATGTT
>JADFXK010000162.1:0-4273 GCA_015233625.1 Deltaproteobacteria bacterium
AAGAAAATTAACATTTGTTTTTATCTCTCCTTTTGATTTAGTCTCGGAAAGGCTGTGGGGGCCGACATTAAGACTTCTTATGTTGGCTAAGGAGTTGGTAATTCAGGGACATGAAGCCTATTTACTCGGTCCGGCGCCGTTTAACCGATCAGTGCCGAAGGAAATGGACGGGGTGAAGCTGCTTACTTTTCGGACACCCTTTTTCCGTTACGTGTACCCGACTAAGGAACAACAACTGATTATCACCTCCAATGCCAGAAAATTCGGCCCCATGGCGGTCTTCATCCCCAGGTGGTTTGAACTCGACCGGCTGGTTACGAAGATTAAACCTGATTTTATGGTAGTTAACCGGTCTTTCCCAGACACGGGATTTCCGGCCCTGATGACCCACTGGTGCCGTCGGGTTCCGCTGGTCTACGACTGGGACGATCTGGAAGGGTTGCACGGCTTCGCCAGCAGCTTCAAAACCACCTTTATCACCCAATTAGCGGTGACTATAAGTGAAGTCGCCTTTGCCCGCTTGTGTTCCGTGACCTTGACCGCGAGCCGCTTTTTAGAAGACTTTGCGCTGAAATTGCGAGTTCCTAGAAGCAGGGTCTTTTATGCCCCCACAGTGGCCGATGCGGACAGGTTCCGGCCGGATATCAGTGGGGATGAGGTCCGAAAAAAATACGGCTTAGTTGATAAAACCGTTTTGTTATATGCCGGAAATCTGGAAGACGGCAACGGGGTTAAAACCGAAAATATTATCTACGCCGCGGCCAGGCTAATGGCCACCCGGCCGGATCTCCGGCTGTTGGTGGTCGGTGGCGGAAACCTCTTAACCCGGCAACAAAAGGAAGGCATGCTCCCGCATTTAGCCAGGGAACTTGGCATATTGGACAAAGTTGTCTTTACCGGCAATATCCCCTATAATGAAATGCCCTACTATCTGGCCGCGGCCGATCTTTGTTTAGCCTTATTTCCCATTAATGTCATCACCATGGCCAAATCTCCACTCAAGGTCTATGAATATATGGCCGCCGGAAAGCCGGTTGTGGCTCGTTCCATCGGAGAAATTCCGGGCGCAATTCAAGACGGCTACAACGGCTGGCTGGTCTTTTCCGATGATCCCGCAGAATATGCCGACAAAATAGATCGGGCCCTGGAGAATCGGGACTTGCTTCAAGAAATTGGGAAGCAAGCAAGAAAAACAGTGGAACAAAAATTTTTGTGGCGCCATTCTGCCCAGGTGCTTTTAGACGCTGTCGGCAGGGGTCAATGAAATACCTTAAACGAATAAAAGCTGAGAGATGGATGGGGGCCTGCTATGCGCGTCTTGATGATACATCCCCACGATATTTTTCATCCCTGGGAGCCGTGGACGGTCCGGATCACCTATTTGGCTCGCGAATTAGTCAAAGCCGGTCATGAGATAAAACTCCTGTACCATTTGCGTCACCCGCAGGACCGGGATCGGACTCTGCCGGAGACCTCCGCCTATCCCTTTGAGGTCATCCCGTTTTTGCCCCAAATCTATCGTTATAACCCGGCCTTCATCAGGCGATGCCTGGCCTTGACTAAGCTGGTTAAGTGGGCCGATTTGGTTCATTTTCAAAAGTGCCTTTACCATGTGTCCGTTCCCGCCGTTATTAGCGCCCGGTTGCAGGCTAAGCCGGTGCATTACGATTGGGATGACAGCGAAGACAAAATTTTTGAAAAAGTAATCGTCAACAAATTAAATCACTGGCTGCTGTACCACCAGATGGAACGGCAAATGCCCAAATTGGTGGACACTATTTCAGTGGCCAGCCATGGTTTGCAAAAGCTTAGCGCCAGATGGGGATTGCCCCAAGATCGGGTATTTTACGTTCCCGTGGGGGCCGATCTGGATCTGTTCAACCCGGCTCGGGATGGGATGGCCGTCCGAAAACGACACGGCTGGGCCGGCCCCCTGGTCCTGTATCAGGGTCAATTAAATGCTTCTAACTACGTACATCTATTCATTAAATCTGCTAAAATCATCTCTGCTGCCAGAAACGGCATAACCTTCGCCGTGGTCGGAGGTGGAGACCAGGTGGACCAGGCTAAAGCATTGGTCCGGGAAGAAGGTCTGTCTCGGCAGATAACTTTCACCGGGCCGGTCTCTCACGCGGAAGTCGCCGAGTATGTGGCCGCGGCGGATGTGGTGGTAGCCAGTTTTGAAGATACGCCGCAGGCCCAATGCAAAAGTCCGTTAAAGGTGGTGGAGTATCTGGCCGCCGGCAAAGCGATTGTGGCCAGTCGGGTCGGCGAAGTAGTCTGGATGGTTGGGGATGGGGGATGCCTGGTCCAGGCGGATGCTCCGGCGGACATGGCCGCGGCGGTGCTCAACCTGCTGGATCACCCGGAACGAAGACAAGAATTGGGCAAGCTGGCCCGGGAACGGGCGGAACGGATCTACAACTGGACCCAGAGTGCTAAAGCTTTGACTGCTGCTTACGCAAAAGCCATGACCCTTCGGCGACCAAGGCCGAATTAACGCCGTTCGGTTTATATTTCGCGGCCCTTGATGGATTATACGAGCGGCGGCGGTGGCCCGACGGTAACAAAAGGTGATAATTATGAAAATTTTTCTCGGAAACGCCCCCTGGCGTAAAAGCGGCTTTTATGGCGTCCGGGCCGGCTCCAGATGGCCCCATTTCGAGCAAGAAGGCGAATGTTACATGCCTTTTCCGTTCTTTTTGGCCTATGCCACGGCCCTCCTGGAGCGCGAGGGATTCGAAGTGCTTTTGGTCGATGGGATAGCCGCTGATTTGAGCGATGAAGAATTCGTTAACCGGTGCGTGGATTTCAACCCCCAATTGATCCTGTTGGAGGTCTCCACTCCCTCGATAAATCAAGATTTGGCCATTACCCAGAAGATCAAGAACCGGCTGAATGTCCCCGTCGCCTATGCCGGGCCGCATCACTGGATGTATGAGCCGTCCTTTTTGGAGCAGCACCCCCTGGTTGATTACGTGTTGGTCGGAGAATATGAATTCACCCTCCTGGAACTGGTCCAAAAGCTTAGCCAGGGCCAGGAACCCCAGGGGCTCTTGGGCATAATTCGCCGAACGCCCCAGGGGATCGAGGTCAATCCCCGGCGGCCCTTGGTGGAAGACTTAGACCTCTTTCCCTGGCCGGCCCGACATCAATTGCCCATGATGAAATATAACGATACGCCGGGAGGCATTCCGGCCCCCAGCCTCCAGATGTGGGCCAGCCGGGGATGTCCTTACCATTGCGTGTTCTGCGCCTGGCCGCAAATTATGTACGGCGGTCATAAATACCGGGTCAGAAGCCCGGAAGACGTGGTCAACGAAATTGCCTGGTGTCTTCAGGCCTACGATTTCAAATCCATCTATTTTGATGACGATACCTTTAACATCGGCAAATCCAGAATTCTCAAGATCGCGGCATTGATGAAGGAAAAAGGGATTAACCGGCCCTGGGCGATTATGGCTCGGGCGGATTTGATGGATGAACAGACCCTTAAAGAGCTGAAAGAGGCCGGGCTGGTGGCCTTGAAATACGGAGTGGAGTCCGGCGATCAGGCGGTGTTGGACCAATCCGGCAAAGGGCTGAACCTGTCTGTGGTCAAAAACGTGGTCAAAATAACCAAAGAACTCGGCATTAAACTTCATTTAACCTTTTCTTTCGGGCTTCCCGGAGAGAATGCCGACAGTATCAAAAAAACGATTCAACAGGCTTTAACGCTTGACCCGGACAGTCTGCAGTTTTCCATTACCACCCCCTTTCCGGGAAGTGCCTATTTTGAGATACTGGATCAAGCCGGGGCGCTGATTCACAAAGATTGGGAGAAGTATGACGGCTACAACCGGGCCGTGTTCAATTCGCCGGATTGTTCGGCCAAGATGCTGGAACAGGCCCTGCACGAGGCTAATAAAGCCTGGAAATGGCATATCCTTAAAAAGCGCTTAAAGATCGACCCTATTTCCCTGGTGCGCGATATCCTTTCTAATCCCATTGATAACTTCCGGCGATTCCGCCGCTGGTCATAAGTTAGTCGGGCCTATGCATAAATTACTCGAATATCGCACTCTCATCTGGGTACTCACCCTCAAGCAGATCAAGATCAGATACCGGATCGCTTTTTTGGGTTTTCTGTGGATGATTTTGAATCCCTTGCTGATGATGGCGGTGCTTTATCTTGTTTTTTTTCAGATGGTCAAGTTGAACATCGCCCATTACCCCTGGGTCCTTTTAACCGGCTTGTTGCCCTGGATGTTTTTTAGCCAGTCTGTCGTGTTGG
>JADFXK010000162.1:4427-8293 GCA_015233625.1 Deltaproteobacteria bacterium
TGTCGGCCTGGGTATTTTTTCTTCCGATTCCGATTATCTTGCTATTCTTGTTGACGCTGGGAATTTCCTTAACCACCTCGGCGTTATATGCCTATTACATGGATGTCCGATATATAGTTGACGCCGGCTTACTGGTCTGGTTCTATGCCTGCCCGATTTTTTACACTATGGACATGGTGCCCCCGGCTCTGGTCCCCTATTACCAGTGGAATCCCATGGCCGGCATCCTGGTCGCCTTTCAAAATATCATCATCAAAAACCAGGCGCCCGACTTCGATCTGCTGCTCCTCAGTGCCGTGATTTGTTTTGTTGTTCTGGCGCTCGGCGTGATCATCTTCGAACGGTCCAGAGGCGATTTTACGGATGTCATTTAACCTGATGGGCGGGTTACGGGTTACGTGTTGCGTGTTGCCTTCAACGAATCACCAGGAACAAGGCGCTGCGGAAGAAGGCGGTCAAGATCGAGACCCTGGAAGACTTCCGAGTGGTCCTGGGACAAATCAAAGGAAACTGACTCGCTGGATCTGAATGGTCAAGCGACGCCTCTGTTTTAATTTTAACCCGATGACATTTCGATGCAGGATGCAACATGGATCGCTCCGTCATTACCCTGGAGAACATCAGCAAAAAATATCGGCTGCAGCGGGGTCGGTCCGTTCTGGGCCTGGAGATTATCAGATATTTTTACTCCTTAAAAAAACCGCCGCGAGACCTGTGGGGCCTCCGCGACATTAATTTGGAAGTGCCGGAAAACACAACGTTAGGTGTTATCGGCCATAACGGCGCCGGCAAATCCACTCTCCTGCGGATCCTGGCCGGAGTCACCCGGCCCACTTCCGGCCGCGTCACGGTCAATGGCCGGCTGGGGCTTTTGCTAAACTTAGGGGCCGGATTTCATCCTTTGCTGACGGGGCGGGAAAACATCTTCTTAAAGGGCGCCCTGCATGGCTTTAAGACCTGGGAGATCAAAAAGCTGTTCGACCGGATCGTGGCCTTTTCCGAACTGGAGGACTTCATCGACATGTCCTTGCGGGAATATTCGTCCGGGATGCGGCTAAGGCTGGGTTTTGCCATTGCCTGTCACCTGGACCCGGACATCCTGCTGGTGGACGAAGTCTTGGCCGTGGGCGACCCCAGATTTCAAAGAAAGTGCATCGAACGATTTTATGACTTCAAAAAGAACGGCAAAACGACCGTGGTTGTGTCCCACGATTTGGGTCTGATCACCGGGATCTGCGACAGGGGATTGCTATTGAAAAAAGGCCGCATTGCCATGTTCGGCAGTGTCCCGCGGGTGGTCAATACCTTTTTGGAAGATGACAAGACCAGCCACGGAGCGGCCATCATTGAATCGGGCCGAGTGGGACTGTCTTTTGATAGCGGGAAGGGCATAGTTTTCGTCGATGGTCAGGAAGTTACCACCGGGCTGGGCATGTACACCTCGATGAAGATCCAGCCCAAAGATGGGGCCGACGGTTCCGCCGTCTTCTTTGATTCGAGCCACGCGGTCTGGGAGATTATAGACCGGACGGAAACAAGTTTTTGCGCCCGCGGGTCCTTTATCAGCGTCCCCGTAATCCAGACCTGGCGGGTCAGCCTATCTCCGGCCGGTCGGATAAACTGGCAGGTGGACATGGAACTTAAAGAAGACATCACGTTTCAGCAGCGGCAATCCAATATCATGACCAGAAATGATTATATCCGCTGGAGGATGAATGACCGCGACCAGAGTCGATTTCCTGATATTTACTGGCAAAATTATGACTGGCAGATGCTCCGGACGGAACCGGCCCAAGTCATCACCGTGGTGCCTGATGGTCTGACCCCCCGGCCGTTACCCCAGGTAATATTTACATCGATGATGGACGGCTCTGAAGCCTGTGTCACCAACACCAACCTGTTCTTCAAGGGACGGCTGCTCATGCATCGGGAGAGACAAAGTAGACTATTTAATCCTGGGACTTACCCCTACTTCCAGGGAACGATTGAACTAAATCTCGAACGGTCATAATTATCTCTTTTCGACAGGACAGGAGACCGGAAGCCGACGCCTGCCAAAGAGTCAACGGTTGCTGGTCTGTAATTGATCTATCAATTTGAAATCAGTCCACTATTCACATAGTTAACAACCAAGAACCTCCGGGGCCAGACTCGTTGTCGGGCGATATAGCACCAGGCAACTTTCGGCCTTGACTGCAATAGTGTATTGGGGCTTTTATACTCCACTCTGACCGCTTGGCAAAGAGTTTCTTCCATGAATAACACCGGCCCCCGCCGGGGTCGGCTGGTCGTTGATGTTTCTGGTTAGTCATGGCGCAGCCAATGCCTTCCCAAGGTTGATCCGGGCTCGCCTCTATTTTGCCGGTGGGGGGCCGGTGGCCATCGGCGCGATTTGCTATGTCTTGGGTTTTAGGTTTTACATCTCCAGGAAATCTTGGGGTTTTCCCG
The DNA here is from genome assembly GCA_015233625.1 of Deltaproteobacteria bacterium. GTDB lineage: Bacteria > Desulfobacterota > JADFXK01 > JADFXK01 > JADFXK01 > JADFXK01. The sequence continues at coordinate 6,876 of JADFXK010000162.1, forward strand.
AAAAAAAACATGCCCGCCGACTGACGGATGAATTGGGTTGGGTTTATCTAAAGTCCGATATGATTTTTGCCTGTAACACAGCCTTCAGGCAACAAGTATGACCGACACAGTCTAAATCGGAGTAGTATAATTGGAGTAATATTATATGATAGATGAAGAAAATACAAACCGCCACGTCAGCCCATCCTTGACCGCATCCATTCCCCGATTTATTTTCCAACTTCTTGAAAATCCTATTATTTGGATTGTATCCGGCGGCACGATACTCATCTCCCAGACGCTTTTTTTCATCCGCTCCCAAATGGTCAACCACGATGTCGCGGGAATTCTCTACCAGGCCCAAGAAGTGGCGCGGGGTGCGGTTATTTATCGTGATTTTTCAGACCTTAATCCCCCATTATTTACTTGGGTGCATCTTCCTCCCGTCTGGCTGGCCGACTTCCTCGGGATACCCTTCATTACGTCATTTTACATTTACTTCGCTATGGTTATTGTATTATGCCTGGCCATGTGCGGCATGTATTTGAAGTATCTTTACGTTGATGACGCCCCGGTGATCAGGTTTTTCATCCTCTTGGGAACATTAGGGTTATCCGTGTTTGTCTTCCAAGGAACTATTCTCCCGCCCAAATATTTCAGTTTCGGCCACCGGGAACATTTTATTGTCCTGTTCATATTGCCTTACCTGCTTGGCGCCGCTGTCGAGGCCTCTGGAAAACGAGTCAATCATGTCCTAACAAGTGCAACCGGGTTATTGGCGGCAATAAGCCTTGCCCTGAAACCATATTATTTAGTCCTGTGGCTGCTGGTTGAAGGCTATTTATCCATTATCAAACGCGATCCGCGATCTTGGCTGCGCCCCCAAAATTTCATCATCGGGTTGACTCTTTTTTTCTACGGCCTGGCCGTCATTTTATTTTGGCCGGATTATTTCAAGTTTGTTGATTGGGTCTTAAGATATTATGGGTCCTATGAAGCAACCACCGCAAAAATGCTTGATTTGGTCTTAAAGATAGTTGTGTTATTTGGTTTGCCCACGGTTGTTCTCGTCTTCTTCCTGGCGGCTAAGAAAGACGCGTCGTTGTGTCACATTTTGCTTCTGGCGGCCTTAGCCGCTATTCTGGTTTTCTATTACCAAAAGAAAGGATGGCATTACCAGTTATATCCGATCTATTGTTTTTTGGGGGTTATTTTTTTCGTAACGGTGGGGAGGTGGTTGGTTTCCCGGCCCGGGGTTTGGGGTTTGGCCCTAATGACTGGTTTCCTGATCCTTTTCCCGGTGTGGTCTGTCTCTAAATGGTCCCAACCTCCTCCGATCAATCGCGAGGCCAAAGCCGTGGCTCGATATATTAAACCGTATGCGCAAGGACAATATATCTATGTGTTCGCATTTCATGTGTTCGAGGTATTCCCCTTGG
>JADFXK010000162.1:8400-8912 GCA_015233625.1 Deltaproteobacteria bacterium
ATAGCCGGACCAATAAGGACCGAATAGAATTTATCGATATGGTGGTAGGCGATTTACTGGCCAAGAAGCCCCAGATGCTAATTGTGGATTCCGATCTGGACTACTTCAAGTTTTTCAGTCAAGACAAACGCTTCGCAGAATTTTTAGATCGATATGCGCCGGTAAATAAAATCGCTCAGTTCCAAATTTTCAAACTAAAACAGTAGACGGAAGAATAACTAGGCAATTAATGGTCATGGTTGTCTCTTTTCGACAGGGCAGGAGACCAAAAACCGGCGCCGTCACAAGAGCCGACCGTTGCTGGTTAATTGTTGAAGACAACCCGCAATCCGTTACATTAGAGGAGAAAAATGGACACACATCAGATGGTCTGGAACAGGCAGGTGGCTGACTTGATCATTCGGAATCTGGAGAAACGCCGCATGGAAGGGAGTTACGCCGATACCGCGGCCCAGGCTGCAGATGAAGTCCTGGCCCTGATTCCGCCCGGTGCCACGGTCTACCGGTCCGGC
>JADFXK010000163.1 GCA_015233625.1 Deltaproteobacteria bacterium
AGTTCCCAGGCCTCGATAATGGACAGAATCCGATGGCGATATTGGCCGGTGGGTGTGATGGAGACCTGGGTCATAGGCTCGTTTCGGGTTGCGTGTTTCGGGTTGCGTGTTCCGGGTTGCGTGTTCCGGGTTGCGGGCTATGCGTTGCAGGCTACCGTTTTCTCCAGCCGGTCCAGTGGCCTTGGGGATCGTATTCCCGGATAACGGCTAACTCTGCTTCAGTCGGAGCCCTGGTTACGCTTACATCTGTTGATACCTTGAGGTCCCACCCGGTATTGGCTTTGACCTCGTCAGCGGTGACACCGGGATGAATGGAATCCAGGTAGGCTTCCCGTGTTTCTGGATCAAACCTCAGAATGCCCATAGTGGTGATCACGGCCTTAGGCCCGCCCCGAATCAGCCCTGCTCCGGTCCGCCAGCTGCCCCCGTCGCCGTATCCGGGCGAGGTAATATATGAGACTTTTTCCTTAAACCTTCTTTTCTGGTGGGCCATGATAATCAACAGACGCTGGGCCAGGCAGGCAATATCCGAGCCGCCGCCGGAACCGGGAAGCCGGACAAAGCCGTCCTCTCCAGGGCGTCCGATCATGGACGTATTCAGATTCCCGAATCGGTCTATCTCAGCCCCGCCGACAAAGCCCAGGTTCACCCGGCCGCGTTGCAAATAGGCCATGATTTCCTTCATCTCCGTACACTTCAGGGCATAGGTCAAATTAACCGGATCCCCCATAGTCATAAACGCACGGGGCGCCGCCGTGTCTCTGATCACCCCGTTCTCAAACAACCCCAGAGCCGACGGAGCATGAGACCGTTTAGCCAACAAGAAGGCCAGGAGAGGCAACCGCATACCGACAAATACCAGCTCCCCATCGGCGATCTCCCGGGCCGCGGCCGCGACCATCAGTTCTTGCGGAGTATAATCCAAAACCACATTTGCCTCCGACACCGAAGCATTCATCACAGACCTCATTGAATCAACAAGTAACAAACACCAAACAACACGCAACACGTAACCCGCAACCCGCAACAATCAATAACCGAAATCAACAGGAATGGTGAGGGCCGGATGGGTCAGACGGAGCCGGGCCAGGCGGGCCGCATCCAAATGTTGCAGGTAAGCCGCGCGATCGGGCAGACCAAACACCCATTCCTGATACCAGGCATGAGCCGCCGTCCGATCCTTGGTGGCTTGGGCATATTCGATGTAGTAATCGTCGTCGTGGCCGTAAAAGCCGTAGACCGAGGAAGGATGAGCGCCCCAGGGAACCAGGGCCACGGCCGACACCAGGAATTCGGGGATAAGGGTCCGACTCGGGTCAGACCGGATAAACTCCGTGGGAACGATCTCTTCCGTGGTGAGTAAAACCCGGTCTGCCGCCGCGGCGGCGTCCAGGCTGACGCCGGAACTACCCCAGAAATGGGCATTCCCGCGGCTGTCACAGCGCTGCACGTGCAGGATGGTCAGGTCCGGCCGCAGGGCCCGGACAGCCAGGTGGCGTTCCCCGGTAAAAGGACAAATCAATTCCCTGAATATATCCTGGTTCAAGGAGATATCCGAGCCGAACAGGGAGCGGGTCACGGCGAATTCCGTCCCGGCGGCGCCGGCAGCCAGGGCCAGAGCCAGGGAATAGTTGGAATGGTCGAGCACCTCGATGGACCTGGGGTGGCCTTGCTCCACTGCCCGACGAAAGTTGTAGCCGGCACCGGACGTGACGTTGCCCACCCAGGCGGCGATGACTCGGGCCACGCTTCCCGCCCCGATCAGTTGGTCGAACAGGATGTCGGAAATGGGACCGATCAGAGTCAGGTCTTTTTTCCCCTGGCGAATAATCTCGTGTCCGGCCGCAAAGGGAATCATCCCCTCCAGGGCCGTGCCCAGGGCCAGGCTCATGCCGTCGGTGGTCAACTGCCGGATAGCCTCGTCTAAGGGTATAATTTTTGATGCACCCATGGGCACCTTTCCATGATCGTGGCGAATAGGTTTCAGGATTTCTCTTTTTTGTCCTTGGCCGACTGTTGCCGGGCCTGTTCTTTCTTAACCGACCAGCGCTTGAGGAAGCCGACTACCCCTACATCCGCTTGATCTGCGTCTTTCGGCTCGTCTTTTGTCGGCGATTCGTTGATGTCGGCGCCTGTTTTGCCGTCTACGGCGGCCTTCAGGCAGCCCTTGAGGCTGGGGCAGCCGCGGCACTCAAGGGTGACCATGCGCAGCCCCACATGAGTCATGGGGAAAACACGTTCAAGTTGTCCGAAACAATCTGGTTGATCCATAGGCCGTCACGCGAGAATGATGTCACAGGTTAGACACAGGGAAACGTCACCTGTGGTTAAGTAACTAGATTCGATTGGATTACAGACTTTCTGTTTCCATCACTGGATGAACTTCGCTCTCAAAACACTTGCAAATATCGATCGTCGGATTATACTTGGCTCACATATTGTGGCTCCGTGGCCCTGGGCCGTGGATGCACCTGATCAACTCAATCCGATAACCAGAGATAACCCGACCATGGCGGAAAACATAAACGAAGATACCTGGTATTGGTCCCTTAAGATCGGGGACGCCTGCCGAATTGCCGATGAATTCATCCAACAGGGAGAGATCGATCCGGGTTTCATTCACCTGCTGGGTTATGACGAGTGGCCCACCCGGATGGGTGTGATGGTCGTGTTGGAGGACATCTTTGAACGCCAACCCGACTTGATTCCCAGGATCATCCCGGGGGTTAAGGCCATGCTTTCCCACGCCGAAGAGAACGTCCGGGGAGATGCCGCCTGTCTGCTAGGCATGGTGGGTGATGGGACTATTGCTCTGGAGCTGGAAAACATGATGACCGAAGCCGGTCCGGAACTTCGGGAGGTGATTGTAGACGCCCTCCAAATGATCCGAGACCGAGATGGACAACAACCGGCCCGAGACTTCCGGCCTGCCTCCAACAAAGCAATGTAGATGGCTTAGGCGCCGTCACCACTCAGGCTAATTTCATTTATCAAGAGACTGGGGGCGCCTTCGCGGCCATAAAAACGCAGATCACTGCCTACTAATCCGATCTTCCCGAACAGATCAATAACATTCCCGGATATCGCCGCCCCCCGGACCGGAAAAGACCTGGTCCCGCCCTCGACCCAGTACCCTGAACACCCGACCGAGAAATCTCCGGAAATGGGATCGGCCGTATGAATGCCCATTAATTCTTCCACCACCAGCCCTTCATGCATCTGACTGAGCAGGCTGTCCAAAGCATAGGCCCCCGGTTTAATATACAAATTAGAGACTGACACGAAGGGGGGAGTCTTGAAGTCGCCCCGGTTGGCATTACCGGTGGACTCGCCCCCGGCCCGAGTGGCCCAATAAGTGTCATAAATAAATGAAGTCACCCGGCCGCTGTCCACTAATCGGGTTTCCCGGCAAGGTACGCCTTCGTCGTCAAAGGCCGCACTGGCCACCCCGCCGGGGTACAACCCGTCGTCGATGATGGTCAATTGCGGTGAAAAGACCAGGTCGCCCATCCGGTCTTTGAGCAATGATTTTCCCTTGGCCGCGTTATCTCCCCTGAAAGAGGCGGCCAGGACTCCCAAGAGATCAATGACCACCTGATTGGTAAATATGACTGGACACTTGCGGGAACCCACGGCTCTTCCTCCCAAGCTGTCCAGGGCGCGCTGGGCGGCGCATCGGGCCACTCCGGCCGGATCCAGTCGGGCGGCCCGGCGGGCGGCCTGGTAATCCCAGCCCATCTCGGACCCGGATTCGTCCGCGGCCATGGTGTCCACACTCACGGAGACCACAGTCCCCTGCTGGGTGGCCCGGAGCCCGGTGGAATTGGCCAGCGTCACCGTGAACTCGGCCTCGCGATACTGGGCGGAACGGACCTTCTTGATCCGGGGATCAACGGCCAGGGCTTCGGATTCCAGGATTCTGGCTCGGGCCACCTTGGTTTCCCGCGGTTCATCGGCCAAGGTGGCATCGAACCCGGCCACTTCAGGGTAACCGGTTAGGGGCGGAGTCGGGAAAAACACGGCCTTATCCGGGGTCGCCGATTGGGCTACGCCGATAGCTTCAGCCACCATGGTCCGGGCCAGAGCTTCAGTGAACCCGCCTAAGTAAGCGAATCCCGGTTTATGCTGCTGCAAGACGCGCAGGGCCACGCCCAGGTAATCAGAATCTTTGAATAGATCTATCTCACCTTCTTTGATGCCGACAACAAAAGACGATCCCCGGCTGATGAAAATCTCGTGGGCGTCCACCTGAGCCGCCACCAGTCCGGCAATAAGCTCGATAATTGTTTCGTCAGTCATACACATACATTGCCTTTCCTGTTGGCCGGGTCGAATAATCGGCTATAACCGGCGCTATGTCAAATTTGCCTTCTAAAATATCTCAGTTCTCGAACAAAAGAAACAAAAAAAGTAGCGCGGGTGGTTGCGGCCCTTTATGGAACAACACGATCGCCCAGAAAAGCTACCGGAATTCCCTTGCCAATCAGGGCGTATTGGGTTAGAATGGAGCTTGTCGACTATTTTTAGTACCTTATTTTATCAGGGAGTTAGCATGGAGACCGTGATCCTGAAACTTTCCCATGACAGTTTAGAGGCCGTCAAAGAATTCTTGAAGACCCTGCCGCCGGAAGATGTCCAACTCGTTTTGGAAGAGCCGGAAGGAGGGGATATTGCCTATGTCTCTAAGGTATACTTTGTACAGACATAATTGTACATTTTTGATCCCGCCTCAGGGTGGCGCTTCGCTGACCCTGGGCTAGATTGTTTTTCCCCTCCGGGGAAAGGGATTTCGTCAACCGGAACGAGGTGATTTGCCTTGAAGTCTATCCTCGGGGCTATGCTCACCATTGACCAGGCCACCGTCCTAATACCCCGGAGGGGTTACCCAATATAGCCCAGGGTCAACGAAGTGCCACCCTGGGTAAGGGTACACGCCAAAGAGTCAAAGCAGTCAATTGTGACCATTCAAGGTATATTTTTTCATATCGCCAACCCACCCCAATGAGGAGATAATGGTCAACCGTCATTTAGGCTTGCTGTTACCTGCTATTCTGCTTGTGTCAATGGTGATGGGAATCTCCGGTCTGAGACCGGCCCACTGTCAGTCGGCGGCTACCGGCACTCCGGCAGTAACCGTTCCGGCCTCCCAACCCACGGGAAATCCGGCCTCCGGCGAGGACCGTCCCCTAAAGAAGCTGTCTTTTATCCCGTTGTGGGTGCCCCAGGCCCAGTTCGCCGGATACTACGTCGCTAAAGAGATGGGCATCTATAAGAAATATGGCCTGGATGTGACCATCATCAACGGTGGCCCGCAACGGCAAGCCTCCGACTATCTGGTCAACCACCGGGCCGACGTGGTTATGTTGTGGTTGGCCCCGGCCATCGAGATGCGAGCAAATGGGGTCAAGCTCATCAATATTGCTCAAATGTCCCAACGTTCCGCCTTGATGCTGGTGGCCAAGAAGTCCCGGGGCATCAACACCCCCCAAGACATCAATGGTAAGAAGGTGGGGCTGTGGGATCCTATTTTTCAAATTCAACCTAAAGCCTTTCTTAAGAAATACCATCTTGACGTGACCACCGTCCGCCAGTCCTATTCGGTCAATCTGTTTTTGCGGGATGGCGTGGATGTGGCCTCGGCCATGTGGTACAACGAATACCACACCATCCTGAATAGCGGCTTGAATCCTAACGAGTTGACCACCTTCTTCTTTTACGACCACGGGCTGAACTTTCCGGAAGACGGACTATATGCTCTGGAAGAAACCTGCCATAAAGATCCGGAGTCCTTCGCCGCGTTTGTCACCGCGTCCATCGCCGGGTGGCGGTACGCCTTCGACCACCCCAAAGAAGCTCTGGATATCACTATGACTAATTTGGAGAAGGAACACATCCCGGCTACGCGGATCCACCAGACCTGGATGCTGAACCGGATGAAAGAATTGATGGCTTCGCGGGATGCCCAGACTCCCATGGGGGAACTCCTGCCGGAGGATTATTATCGGGTGGCGGCAGAACTGAAACACATCGGCATGATCAAAGATATCCCGGACTTCCATTTATTCTATCGAAAGAGTCTTGGCCATGATCAAAAATAGGGGTTTGGCAGGCAAACTCATCTTGTTGATTTTGAGCAGTATGCTAGTCATTTTCGGGGGCATCTTCGGGTACAATTACTTCTTGTCCCGGCAAATCATCGCCGAAAAGATTAAAGAACAAGTGTCCACGCTGCTGGACGCCACGGTGCGCCGCATCGATTTGGCCCTGCTTCCCGTGCAGAAAGTGCCTGAAAATCTGGCCTGCTATCTGGAGACCATGTCTTTTGAGAGTGGTGAAACAATCAAGCTGATTAAGTCCGTGGTGGTCAGTAACCCTGACGTTTACGGCGTCGGCATTGCCTTCGAGCCCCATGCCTCGGGATTGGAGGCGACCCACTATTGCCCGTATTTTTACCGCAGCGGCGGCAAGATCGAGTTCACCTACGTCCCCTACGACTATTTTTTCTGGGACTGGTATCAAATTCCAAAGGAACTGGGGCAACCCGCCTGGTGCGAACCCTACTTTGACGAGGGTGGCGGCAACATCTTGATGACCACCTACTCCGTCCCCTTCTACCAAAATACTAACGGCAAAAAGCGGCTCGTCGGCGTGGTGGCCACGGACATTTCCCTGGAATGGCTGACAAAAATTGTGTCTTCCATCAAAATCGGGAATACCGGGTATGGGTTTTTGATTACTCGTAACGGGACCTTTGTGACTCATCCCGACAAAAGCTTGATGATGAATTCGACCATTTTTGATTATGCCGAAACCCGGGGCGACGAAAACCTACGCCAGATCGGCCGGGCCATGATTGCCGGGAAGTCCGGCCATGGTAACATATACAGCTTCCATTTGAAAAAGGACTGCCTGATAGTTTACGCCCCGCTGACCTCCAACGGCTGGTCGTTGGGCGTCGTTTTTCCGATGGACGAATTGCTGGCCGATATCACCCGACTTAACCAGACGGTTCTGGTGCGGGGGATTATCGGGTTCTGCCTCATCAGCGGGGTGATTGTGCTGATCGCCAAGTCCATCACCCGGCCTCTGGAGGCCCTGGTCGGGGCCGCGGAAGAGATCGCGGCCGGCAATCTGGATGCGGACTTGCCTCCGGTCAAATCGAAGGATGAAGTGGGCAAGCTGACGGAGTCATTTCAAGCGATGGAGACGTCCCTGAAACGATATATCAGGGAGCTGACCGAGACCACCACGGCTAAGGAACGGATCGAAAGCGAACTGAAAATCGCCCATGACATCCAGATGGGGATCCTACCAAGGATTTTTCCCGCTTTTCCGGAACGGCCCGAATTCGATATCTATGCCACTTTGGTCCCGGCTAAAGAGGTCGGCGGCGATCTCTATGACTACTTTTTTATTGATGACCAGCATCTCTGCTTTACGGTCGGCGATGTTTCCGGAAAAGGAGTCCCAGCCTCGCTGTTCATGGTCATCACCCGAACTTTGATCAAAACCATGGCTACTCCCGGTCTATTACCCGGTGAAATTTTGAACGGCGTTAATCAAGTGATCTCCCAAGACAATGAATCGGCCATGTTTGTAACTCTCTTCCTGGGCATTCTAAATATCCAGACAGGGGAACTGGTCTATGCCAATGGAGGTCACAATCCGCCATACTTCATTGATAATGACGGAAAGTTAAAGACACTGGAAACGACCAAAGGCATGGCCCTGGGGTTCGTGGAAGACTTTGCATATCAATCGGCTAAGATGATGATCACCCGCGGGGATAGCCTGGTGTTGTATACCGACGGGGTGACCGAGGCGGTCAATGCCAGGGATGAGCTATTTACGGAAAAGAGGCTGGAGGACGAGTTGCTGGCTTCCGAGGGTCTCCCCATCGATCAAGTGGTCCATAGGATTATGGATCAAATCAACTCCTTTTCCCAGGGTGTCCCGCAATTTGACGATATTACCCTGCTGATTCTCAAATATCACGGCCTGCCTTGAGCTGAAACGCTGGTGCGGGTTGATTTGACGAATGAAGATACCTTTTGTTTCACCAGGATGAAAATAATTCGGGTGGAGTAATTCCAACCGGCCGAGTAGGGGGGCCTTCTCTACGGGCAACATGTCCACAGTCCAGATAAAGGAGTTGCCGATGAAACGTCGAGAATTTGTGAAAACCGCCGGTGCCGGAATCCTGGCCGCCGGTACTTTGCTGACCGGTGCACCATTCGTCCAGGCCGAAAATAAATACCACTGGAAAATGGTGTCCGCCTTCCCGGAAAACATCATTTCCGGGCGCATCGCGGCCCGCATCGCCAAAAGCATCGAGATCCTATCCAATGAACGGATTAAAATCACTTTGTATTATCCTGGGCAATTAGTCAAAGCCTTTGAGTGTTTCGATGCGGTGTCCAAGGGCACCGCGGATCTGGCCTTCGGGATCAATTATTACTGGCCCCAAAAGGACTATTATTACGTCTTCAGCGCCGTTCCCTTTGGACTCAGTTTTGCCGAAATGGTCGCCTGGCTTGAATATGGCGGCGGACAGGCTCTATGGGACGAAGCTTATGCTATTTACAACGTCAAACCCTTTTTCGCGGGCAACAGCGGCGCCCAAATGGGGGGATGGTTCAATAAGGAAATTAAAACCATCGATGATTTCAAAGGCATCAAGATGCGCATCGGCGGGATGGGTGTAAAGGTGCTCCAAAAGGCCGGAGGCCAGGCGGTCATCGTCCCCGCCACCGAGATCCTCGACGCCATGAAGTCCGGCAAGGTCGATGCGGCAGAATGGTCTCACCCCTACGAAGATTCTGTTCTGGGGTTGCACAAGGTGGCCAAATATTACTATTGGCCTGGATG
>JADFXK010000164.1 GCA_015233625.1 Deltaproteobacteria bacterium
TCCACCCCTCCGTGTTGGAAGAAACGGGGGTCTTCGACTTTCAGCAGGGTATCCAGTTGCCGCGGCGTCAGAGACGACGGCTCAAGGGGATATAGAGCAGCCTTCTCCCTTGGTAACACCGTGTTGACGGTGTAGTCTCGTGCCGAGTAGATGACCACAGCGTAGTAGGCGATGACAGCTATGACCACCGTGAGCCCCACGACGGATGCCCGTCTGATACCTTTGCCCATGTTCATGTCCATCCACCGATGCTGTCAGGAAAATCATCCACTCAATCCGTAAATCCCTTTTCCGCCATGGCCGCCGCGTTTTTGAACAGGGCCATGCCGGTCTTCATCTTCCGCATGTTGAGCGTCCTGTAGAAATCCTCTTTTCCGATTGAGGCGTACAAGATGACATTGCACTGGGGGAGCCGGGCGAAAATGTGAGTCATGATGGCTCGTCCGATCCCCTTCCTTTGAAATTCGGGGAGAACGGCGACGTCATAGACGGCTGCCTGGTAGACGCCATCGGAAATCGCCCGGCCAAAGCCGATTTAGGGACTTATGAAATTCAAATACATCGTAGAATTTACCAAGCCTACTGGAACCATCCTCATCACCCGCCTGAAACTGGCGGAAAGGTGATTTGCTGGAAAGCCGACATGACCCTTTCGGGAGTCAACTGTCGCATACAATCGTGGCGGCGACAGACCTTGATCTGACATGGCCGCGGGCAATCGAGCGGAACGATTAAGGGAACAAAAGGAGCCTCGGAATCGAGTCCCCCAAACATGTCCGGCGAGGCCGGTCCGAACAGGGCCACAGTCGGAAGACCCAAAGCCAGGGCCATATGCATCGGACCGCTGTCGGTGGTGACCATGGCCCGGCAGTGCTTCAAAACGCCGCCCGCGGCCATGACCGAAAGCCGACCGCACGCGCTGATGACCCGGTCGGGAAAGGCGCCGGCCAACTCTTCCGCGGAAGTCTTTTCCTGCCTCCCGCCGAATATGATAATGCGGCAATACGTTTCACTGACCACTCGAGAGCAAAAGTCCCGGGCCAGGTCCATGGGCCAACATTTGGCCGGATAGCTGCCGAAGGGATGAAATCCAAGGAGATGGTCTGCAGAAGACAAGTGGACCTGCTGGAAGAATTGAGCCGCCTCGATTTCGGCCGACCGGGGGAGGAACAGATCCATTTTCCGGTTGGGCATGGGAATACCGGCCGCGGCCAGGAAATCCCCTCTGAGATCGATGTAATGTCCCGGAGGATTTCTCTTCGGGACGGGCCGCGTCAACAGAAAGGCAAACCGGCTCTCAGCCCATCCCACTCTGACCGGAGCGCCGGAAAGATAGACCAGCGGGACCGAATCGGGATCATTGGCGTGCAGAATAATGGCCAGGTCGAACTGCTCGCGGCGAAGACGTTTGATCAAGGGAATTAATTTCTTGAATTTCCCGGGGTGGATGATGAAGTCATCAATATAGGGATTCGAGGCCAATAACTCCGTCCGGCGGCGATCCACCATGGCCACAATCCGAGCCTGGGGTCTGGCTTGTCGCACCGCTCTGATGGCCGGGGAACACATCAGAGTATCACCGATAGCCGTTGTGGCGACCAGAAGGATCCGTTTCTCCCGGCCCTGGTCCAATTGCTCCGCCGGTGGTTCGGCTTGGGGGAATATACGAGCCACCAGGAGAAAAATAGCCCGAAGTAGATGTAAGACAATCAGGTTGAACATGGTTTTTTGATCCTATGTGAGCTTAAAGAGAGACATCGCCTTAGTTGGCGATGTTATGGTAATGAGCCTGGTATGGGGAAAAACCTTCAGGGGACGTGGAGAAAAAGCGAGGACGGAGAAATTTTAAAGGTATTCGTCCAGCACCGGGATGACTTCGGCCACTGTTAGTTCCTCAAGGCATCTTGACTTTTTTGATCCCTGACATCCATCGCGGCCGCAAGGGCGACAATCCCAATCTTTCTTGATTACCCGGTGACCTGCTCCCCAGGGACCCCAGTTGAATTCTCCGGATGGGCCGAACAAGGCCACCACCGGAGTGCCCACGGCCGCGGCTAAGTGCATGGCCACGGTATCCACCCCGAAGAAGAGATGGGCCAGGGAACTAACCACGGCTAACTGTTTTAGGGTGGTTTGCCCGGACAGGTCGACCGGAGTGCAGTGTAGGGCCTGCTTGATGTCCTTCATGTAAGCCAGTTCACGCTCCGCCGGGCCGCAGGTGAGGATTACTTCCGCACCTCGGTTCAGGATCAGGTGGTCGATGAGTTCCGCCACATGCCGGGCCGGCCAGGCTTTGAACAGCCACCTGGACGCGGGATGGATGTGGACGAGCGGTCTGTCCCAGCGACAACCGAGCTGATCCAACCGTTGATTGACATAGTCTCGGTCCTTTTCGTCGAAAAAAATGTCGACCTTCCGGTCGGGATCGGCCACGCCCAAGGCCCGGACGGCATCCAGATTCTGATCGACCATGTGGGCCCGTTGATCTTCGGGATAATAGAGCAGGTCATAGACCAGATGCTTGCCCAGGATGCCCTGGCCTTTGGGGTCAAGCCCCACTTTGATTCCGGCTCCGGACACAAAGGCCATCACCGCCCCGCGGTCACCTTCGGTCAGGTTGATAACCAGATCAAAGCCCATTTTTCGCAGTCCGAAAGTGAAAGCCGTTTCGGCCCACAGCCGCCTCCATCCGGGGAGTTTCTTCCACCCCAGGTCAAAGACCAGGACTTCATCCACCGCCGGGTTTAGGGTGAGCATCTCTTCGGTCCCGGAGTAGACCAGGGCGGTGACGGAGGCCTGGGGAAAGGCGTTCTTCAAGGCCCGAGCCACGGGCGCCGTTAATAAGACATCACCGATGTGACGCAATTTAATGACCAGAATTTTTTTTATCTTGGTTGGGTCAAGGTGCATGGCCGCGGCGCTCCCAGGTTAATCAGGGTTTTCCAGGTTCCAATATTTTTCTCGTAACTTAGCGTACTTGGTAAAAGTATAAGCGGCGTAAAGCCCGGCTAAGACCAACCCATGGTAGCCGTCAAGAAACCCGGCTCGCATGAAATACATATTAAAAAAAGTGTACAAAGGCCGAAAGAGCATCCCCAGAAGGCCGATCCGGCGTCCCTGTTGCATGTATTCTTCAGCCGACAGGCGAGCATAGCGGTCCATCCGGAGGACAAAATCACTGATGGAATCGTAGGAATAGTGAATCAGCGGACAGGTCAATTTGCCCAGGTCACCGTCTGGAATGACATCTTCGTGGACGGCCCGGTCGGTTATAACAGCCTTATCCCTTTTGAATAAGCGCAACTTAAAATCTTTCGACCAGCCGCCGTGTTTGATCAGCCGACCACTGAAGTAATTCTTGGAAGGCAGGTAAAACCCGGCCTTTCCCCGGTCGTTCCCCTGGAGCACTGAGGTGATTTCGGCCCGCAATTCCGGGGTAACCCGTTCGTCCGAATCGACCCACAGAATCCAGTCCCCCGTGGATTTGTCCATGGCCAGGCGTCGTTGGGGACCAAATCCAGGCCACGGATTTTCATATATCTTTACCGGATACTGCCTGGCCAGTTCAACCGTTTTGTCCTGACTGCCACCATCGACCACCACGATCTCATCGGCGAATGACAGGCTCTCCAGACAGGCCGAAATGTGCTTCTCTTCGTTTAAGGTGATCACGTTGACGGATAAGGTTTTCATGTCGGAACTCGTTGCTGGTCAACTAATCGCAGAATCGAGATAAAAGGTGCCATGCCCCAGATGAGTATGCCGGCCCAGGTGGATTATGGATCCCAGCCCCAGCAGAGGGACGATTACCTGCGGAATAACCGGGGCAAATCTTTGCATCCCGAAAAATGCTTCAGGAGTTTGGGTCCGGCCGGACTTGAATGCCTTGAATGAAAGACGAACCCGCGAGGATTGTTCGATGGCTGCTTCTAATGATAATTGGTCCTGTTTAGTTAATAAATTCCAAAAAGTATCGGATGGGTGACGTTTATTCAGGATCAGGGGGCTGACCCGGGCGACGAATGCGTCGTAGAGTTGGCGCAAGGTCGGCGCCCGGTTTAAAGAAGGCCTGGCGGGGCCCTGTGGATGCTGCGGATTGGCGCCTGGAGAGGCAAAATGAAATGGCGTGACCCAGGTTAACTGATCAAAGGCCAGGCTGGAGCAGGAGTCGAAGTCCAGGCCCTCGGCCCATTGAGTCGGACCGGGTTTGTACCCCAGGTCTAGTTGCCCTTGTTGAACCAGCGGTTCCCAATGAAGACCTCGGGCCACGTAAACGGCCTGAATCCCAGATCTGCCCCACAACCCCAGCGAGGAACGCCAGCGGGGATCCCCGGCGGTGCAAGCCTCTTCCAGGGCCGGCATGATGACTTCTAAAAACAGGTTATGATCGGCGCTGTCGCCAAGGAGCTTAAGCTCCCAAAAGATTAGCTCGTCAAAACCATATGCGCGCTTGCCCGGATAAAAAAAGATCACCGCCTCTATCGGCCAGTTGACCTCGGGTAGGCTGGTTAATCCTTTTTTCAGATCTTGAGGGCGTAACCCCGACTGGTCCCACAGCGTCACGGCTTTCCGCCAGGGGCGGGCCTGGGAAGTGGGCAGGCGGTTGGCAATGGCATTTCCTACTACCCGCGAAAGCTCCAAGGCCGGGTGATCAGACAGGGTGACCAGGGAGCCGGTTACCCTTAACATAAATAAATAGCGGATAATATTAATGGGCAATCGCCACATATTTTACCAGTTCATAGAGTAACTTAATCCTGTTTTCGGGCCACTGACGGATATTCCAGGCGCTCAGCATGTCTTTAGCTTCGGGGGCAAGGAATCCCATGAATCTTCCCCAATAAAACTGTTTTTCTTGGCTAGCTCCCAGGGAGGTTACCTGGCGGAGCATTCCCTGTTCCTCGGGACGGAGTATGGTTCGAAATATGGTGGCCATTTCTAAAAGGCTTAAAAAATCAATGGCTTCAAAAGTATGGAGTCCCAGGATTTCACGGGAGTGGGGATACAAGACTTGAAAGGGATTGGAAAAGAATCGGACACGCAACGAATCCATCGGGAAACGTGTTTCTTGATGGATCACCCGGCAAAGAATTTCTCCCATGCTGTTCCTGGGCGAATCATCTGCGGGAGGAAACACCTGGATCGCTCCTTTCAGTGTATCTCCATGATATAACAAAAGTTCTTGTAGCCAAGATTTCAGTTCGTGACGGTTGATGAGGAGAAGGAAGTGTTGCTCGTCATGGACATAGGAGCCTGAGATGAAGGAACCGGCAAACCCTTCTTCTGTTCTCAATTGGTTCGGCAACCTGTTCACAAAGGCCCAAATAACAACAGAATATCTATATATATCTTTTAATTTTTCGGCTTTGGTCCTGATTGCGGTGCAGGTCCGGCAGTATATTTTATAGGGAGCGGCCACGCAGGGATAAATCCAACACCTTTGGCAAGGTTTGGTCACTGCTGTTAGGGGTGGACCGACCTCATCCTGGTCCAGGAGGAGATCAGGCTGCTCCTTGAGATAATTTAGGGTGGCCAATAGCTCTGGCCCATTTCGGCAACGGCGCAACCAATCAAATGCCGTTAGCATTAAGCGCCTCACACAGCGGGGGGTAATTTTTTAGTTCATCCTTCTGGCCCCAATCTTGGATTTTAAACGGCATCTGCCAGGTTTCGTTCGGTCCTCCGGCGTAACGTTTGGACCAATCAATCAAGAAGCTTTCAGGTAGAATCTTGAACCGGAGGCTGCCAAATCCCACGTGCTTGTTATTTCCAAATTTATGGGCTAGATTCGGTTCCAGGATCAGGCTCCACAGAAGCCGCCGTAGTTCTTGGTCTTCAAGATTCCAGAAACGGACGGTGAAGCGGGCGCGGCTTCCCGGAAGGATGGCTCGGAAATAGTTGGCCTGAATAGTATCGGGGATGAAATCATCCAACTGGGCCACTAGGGGGGCCAGGGGCGCATGACCGAAAACGCGCCAGGAATCGGCGATAATGGTTCTCGGAACAGTCAGGCCTGGGGTATTCTTCCATTTGTTCTTGTTAAATTCCCAGCCGGTGTAGGGATAGGGGACCTTAAACCAGGATAGCCTGGGCTGCTGGAACATGCCGAAACTGAATGACAACCGTCCCATCAGGGCCTGGTTGGGTCCGGAGCCTACCCATCCGAACAGGCCATCCGCCGGGTTCAACTTAGCAATATCTGTGCTTTCCCGCCGGGAGTCGGTGATAATGGAATAAATATGACGAACCATTCCCTTTATGCTTCGGCTGGGCAGAGCATAGATTCTGTCGGAACCGCGATGGGCCGCGTCCGGAGCAGAAAGAGAAAAGAAGTCCCAGCCGTTAATAGATTCTTTGTCAAGGGTGGTGTGAAAGGATGGTTCCCCGCTTTCCTTAACATTTGTGGGCGTTAATACCTCTGCTTCGATTACCAGCGTACCGCACCGGCCGCCGAAGGCCCGGTGGGAAATGAACCCGGCTCTGGCCATCGGTGGGCCTAATGAGCCGGCTTCCTTGCGGGCCATGATGCCTGCCGGCTGACTCAAAGCTTTGGCCGCCTCGGCGCCTTCCAGACTTAATTGCTGCCACGGACCATGCTCGGTAAACTGATATGAGCCGAAGATTTTTTCATAGGCCTGGGACAGGTTGGCGCTCAGCAAGTTCAAGTTGGTCACCTCGGCCTGGATCCAACCAAATCCGGCTGTTTTTTCACCGCCGATACAAATGTCTCCCTTTTGGAAATCGTTCAGCAGATGAGTCAGGATGGAGAAGGCTTCGGTATCCGACTCAGCCACATCCTGGACATCCAGGCGTAGTTGGAAGGAGAGTTTGTCGCCATAGGCGAACAGGTAGTCATGCTTAGAAGTTTCAATAGGTTGTCCCGTTTTGGGATTGATTTTGATCCCCTCCATGGAGCACCAGGCCCGGTGTGGGTCGCAGGGGTCCACCAGGTATGCATCGGAGAAGAGCACCATCCCTCGCTGTCCCTGGACACCGAAAAGGCGGTTGATCACCTGACTGGTCTTAGCCGATTCGCCCCATAGAGTCTTTAGAAGTTGTGACCCTCGCTTTCTGAAGGCCCCCTTAATAGTGCCGCCGGGGATAAAAACTTCCCAGGCGCCCCGCTCTTTGGAGGATGGGACCCAAGACAGCATGCGCATAAACATGGTGTCAAATGGTTTGCCGTATTTTTTGGATATATCACGGCTCTTATTGCCTGGTCCGGGTCTGAAATCAATATTATAGGGTTGAGCGAGTTCCTGGCGGGTCCGGTCGCGGTAGACTTTCAGAAATTCGATCAGATTCCGGTCATTAATGATACTCTTGTTTAAATTTGCCGAAGCCAACATGTGGCGATACTGCACTCGGCTATGGGCCTCCAGAAATTCTTTCCACACGGCCGGCTTTATTCCGTCCGGGACCAGGCGGGAATTACCCCATTGGTCTTCGTTGATCTTATTTTGGAGCAACATGGTCTTGATCCGGATGTGCTCCTGCCGGTTGGCCATTTCGGCATCCACCCAGATGTCGCTCTGAAGTAATTTGATCTGATGATCGATTTGCAGATTAATTCGGGCAAACAAGTCTCGACACGCCGTGGTGATGAGCTTGGTTAAGGCCAATTCATCATGGATAGTCACTGCCACGGTTTCAGATAAGTCGGTCTGAAAACCGAAAGCATTGACCAGTTGCAGCCAGGCGTCTTTATCAAGGGTCTTTTTGGCCTGCTGCTTACGTTCCACGCATTCCATCACCCGGTTGGCCATATTGGCTTTCTTGCCCAGGGCGTCCTTAATTGCGTCTTCGGCCGCGTCCTGAGAGGGGAAAGGTTGCTCGGTCATGGCTTCGAGTCTGACCAACAGCTTTTCGGTCAGCGCATGTTTGCCTTTGCCCAGTTTGCCCAGACTGGATTTTGGCAAGACATAAGATTCAACTTCGGCGGTGGACCGTTCCATGAGCCAGATGGCGATTATCCGAGGTAGGAATTCGGTCAACTTGCGCTTCCAGTCCTCCGGACTCAAGATCGGCCCCCCCAAGATCATTTCCAGGCGGGAGCGGATGAAGCTGGGGATATCCTTCATGGCCTCAATCATCAACCGAGCTTCCACGGAGGTAAATGAGGCGGTCTGTTGGTCCACTTTACCCCAGTTCCAACCTACCAACACCGGATTGACTGAATCGAATTTCATGTCCACTCTTAAGTGGCTGGCCTCAAGATGTAATTTAGGTGCTTTTTCCGGAGCGGAGAACGGTAGTTCCATGTCCAACCGTACCCGTCCCAGTCCTTTGGTTTTACCGGCCCCAAACCAAAACCTGCCTTCTTTCAATTCTTGGAGAAGATAGTATAACTTGGCCTCATTGTCGCCATTCCTGAGTTGCGATTCATCTAAAGACCAGGCCAGGTCAAAAATGGAATTACGAAGAATGGTCTCCATCTTGTAATTAGCGTTGGCCTCGGCGGCAAACCTGTCTTCATCCAGCTTCAACCCCATGCGCAGATCGAAGAAATTGTCTCGCGGATAACTCTTGGTCTGGAGGGTACACTTGACATTGGTAATGAGCTTTGGCGGCAGGGGGGAACCATACAACCTAAGCCACATCCGGTTGAGCAGGCCGATATTTTTCCCATTACCCGATTGGCCGATGAAGGCGTCCATCAATGACTGAGCCGTGCCTGATATCTCACCGGCCAGAGAAACCAATTTGTGGACACCGTCACCGTCCCGAGTGAAAAGTGTTTTCCTGGAATTTCCTCTGTAGATTGGCGATTCCACATGCAGTATACCCTTCAGAATCATGATGTATCCTCCCGTGCCTCTGGTTGGGATCAACAGACAATTTCTGT
>JADFXK010000165.1:0-4632 GCA_015233625.1 Deltaproteobacteria bacterium
GAGCCTTGGTGATCAGTTCCTTCACCTGATCTATATTAAAGGTCATGGCTGCGGATACCGCCAAAACATCGGCCAGGTGTTCCTAAACGTAACTCCGGACACTGTCCGGCGGCACGTCGGCCCCCAAATAGTAGGTATCCCAACCCTCCTTCCCAAAAAAATCAGCGACCCTTCTTACCCTAATTTCGTTTAACTCGCTGCCGACACATGTTGCCACTAACCGGCGGCCGATTCTCTCAGTTGCGAAAATATAGGGATAAAGTTGCGACATTATAAGCTGGGTGGCAGCCGTGCAATAGTGTTCCTGAGCCACGCTGAGTCGGTTCATCTGCCACAAGCGGCCGAGTTCGTACTGACACGGTTGAAATACCCGGCTATAGATATCCTTGACCGCGACACCGGTATTCGCCGCGTCCAAAATAAGATTGCCGGCCAGATTTCTTTTACCTTCTAAAAGCGCTTCTAAATAATTCCGGGCCAGTTCGAACAAGGGCGAATCCTCGTGGATAAAGCTGGGCAAGGCATCCGGGGAGATGATTAGTTGACGCAACGCGGTCTCTATTAATTCGACTAAAATCGGTCGCATTTTCGGGTCCAACAATTCCCTCAAGACGTCTCTAAGGTGTCCGATGTTCCCTTCCAGGGCTTTATCGGGTAAATTAAGGCCCTTGAACAGCACCTTCGCCCAGGCCAGATAGTCTCCGAACAAATTGGGATCAGCCGCGGCGATCGACTCAATCAGGTAGGCTAGGTGGTATTCAACATCAGGGAGGCGCTTTTCTCGTCCCACTTGTCCGAATGATTCCCAGTAGGCTGGGTTAACTGCATATTGTCGCTCAATCACTCTCTCCGAAATCGCTCGACGATTCGACCTGACGGCCTCGGATATCTCTTGATGCAGTTGATCCATACCTGCTCCTTTCCTTAAGAACCGATGAATTCAAAGTAGCTCAGGTTAGTGCTCTTCGGAACCAGCTTGAGACCTTTTTGAATCCACCGGTGAGATTCTCGGAAGGTGTGGCCACGATGCCAGGCTTTAAAACTATTTTTGTTATTCCAATATGTTAATAGCACAATCTCGTCTGGGTTATCCAGCGGGCTGATGATGTCCATCCGGACAAACCCCGGCGCCCGGTCAACTAAGTGTGGCCGATGGGCGAAAGCATCCTTGGTCTCCGCGGTCATTTCATTTGCGACGGTAGACCTGCTGACGGCGACAAACATGATAATCCTCCTGATGCCTGGTTCTGGATAAAGATGAATCCGAGGTGTTCCCTATCGGCCGGAAAGGACGGCTCCGCCCTATTTCGAACTGGTTGGGACAGGTCTCTTCCCCTTCTTTTTCGTTTTTCCGCTTTTGTTCTTGCTTGTCTCAGCCCGGCTAAGTGTGTCTTCCAGACGATCCATCTTCTGCGACAGCAGGTGAAGTTCCTCCTGGATCCCCAAAACAGCCTGGCGGCCGGCAGCCGCATCAGTGGCTGGGACGGCTGAACTTGCCGGCGGAGGATTAGCTTTGACGGTGGCCGGGGTATTTGATGGAGCTGAACCAGTTGGCTGAGGAGCCAGAAGCTTTTTGGTCTGATTCAATTCAGTCTTGAGTTGATTGACCTGATCGGTTAGCTGTTGCAGCTTCTGGTTAATGTCCGCGTTCTGAGGCTTGGGTTCTGTGGCTGCCTGATCTCCCGGAGGCATCGGGGTGGGTGTCGGGTGCTGTTTAGGCGACGGAGTTGGGGATGGAATTCTGGCTCGTTCCTTCATAGGGAGGTTCTCATCGAGGACATTTTTCACGGCTGGGCCGGTCGGCCCCGAAGGCACGGGCTTGATTTCACGCGGCACATTGATTTCAGGGGTGGCAGGATTGGGTGCGACCTCGTTTTTCTTATCCGGCATCGCCTGTCTGGTACGTGAGAATGCCGCGGTGAGATTGGGCTGCCCCGTATAATTTAGAGCGGAGAACCCCACTAAGGAGGCGGCCCCTAAGTAGGCTGCGGCTAAGAAAAAGGTGTATCGATGGGGCTGTTTGGAAAAAATGCTTTTGGTCTGGAGGAGCAAATATACGGCTATCCCGGCCGGAATCAGCACCTCGATCAAAATGTAGCCTGGTCTGATGAAAAAGGGCCAGGCGGCAAAATACCGAAGCTCCGTAAGCATCTGTAACATCGTCAGGTTATTTTTGAGACCCACGACCAGGGGGAAACAGCAATACAAGGATAAGATAAAAACCGGAATGACCAGGGCCAGGCCGGTCCCTAAGAATAACAGCGAGACATAACTCAATAGGGCCGCGCCGGTCAAAAACACAAACACCAACTGGTAATAAGAAACACCAAGTATCTGCAAGGGTTGCCCGGGATGAGGTGATTTGATTAAAAAGATCAAAATGACCGGTGCGGCTAAGGCCACCAGCATGATCCGCACCGCCGCAAAAAGAACTTCCTCCCCCCGCTTTTCAACCATATCGCCTTGCGACATCACCTCGGCGTCCATGATGTCTTCTTCGATTTTCAACTCGTTATCCTTAGTATCGGAAAATAACGGACGAACCATATCGACTCCTAATAACGCCCTGGGTCGGACGATGCGGAGGTGGCCAATCAGCGCCAACTAATTATTATATATCTATATTTATAGATTGAGCCATCATACCAGAATATCCGGCAAACTTCAAACGAAAACATTGGCCGAGACGAGGCCAGGTAAATGGCTCGAATCGGAAAATTGACTTTCTTTCTTCCGGTCAGTATAATGAATTAGTTGTCTATAGGAATTCCTGTTTTCTGTCATTTCGAGCGAAGCCAGAAATCTTCACGTCACCCCTTTAAACTAGCACCAAATCGAGGCGTTATGGACGACATCATGGGCATGGCCATAGTCGCGGTGGATGACAGCCAACCTTTTTTGACTCTCATCAACGGTCTTCTGCGGAACTACGGATACACCACGATTAAGTCCTTTTCTT
Organism: Deltaproteobacteria bacterium; assembly: GCA_015233625.1. Classification (GTDB taxonomy): domain Bacteria; phylum Desulfobacterota; class JADFXK01; order JADFXK01; family JADFXK01; genus JADFXK01. Next base: position 2,960 of record JADFXK010000165.1, read on the forward strand.
CCTCAATACACGCATTCGACCATGTTCAAGAGAATCCTCCAGATTTGCTGTTGCTTGATCTGATGATGCCGGAATTGGACGGGATAGAGTTTTGCCGGAAAGTAAAGAGCAACCAGGCCACCAGGCACGTCCCCGTCATCATGATCACGAGCAATAGGGATGAACAGACTTTGAGTGCCTGTTTTGAGGCGGGAGCAATTGATTTCATAGGTAAACCATTTGGCCCGGCAGAGCTCCTGGCCCGGGTTAAGTCCGCGCTGTTCTTAAAAAGAAGCCATGATCTACTTAAAAATCAATTTGCCGAAATCCAAATACTTAGCCGGCAGAGCCAACGCGATCTAGACCAGGCCGAAAGAATATTCACCAATATCATTCGGCGGGACATCCCCGAGGCTCCCAATGTTAAGTTTATGATCTCACCAGCCAAAAATGTGAGTGGCGATATCTTGTTGGTTACCTCCACTCCGACGGGGGTACAGCATATTCTGTTGGGGGATTTTACCGGTCACGGTTTGTCTGCCGCCATCGGCGCCACCACAGTGTCTAGTGTCTTTAAGGCCATGTCCGCCAAAGGACGTCACATCAAAGACATTATGTCCGAGATCAATAACCAGATGCGACTCGTCCTGCCCACCGGGCTGTTTTTTTGCGCCTGCTTGATTGCTCTTGATTGTATTAAAGGTAAAACTTGGGTGCTCAATTGTGGTCTGCCTGATGTCCTGGTCATTGGCCGGCAAGGAGGTCTAAAGAGACGATTCCCGGCCAAAACTACTCCGCCAGGCCTGGCCCCGGCCGATTATCATTACGCCACGACGGAGCGAATGGTCGTAAAAGATGGCGATCACATTTATGTTTATTCCGACGGACTGACCGAGGCCAACAACCCCCAAGGTGAGATGTTCAGCCAAACATTGGTGGAAAAGGCCTTGACCGGGGTCTCTGATGCCGACCAGGGGTTCGCGGCGATACAAAACGACCTCCAGGTTTTCCGTGGTACGGCTGAACAAAAGGATGACATTACCCTGGCCGATATCCGCTGCGATGTGAAATCCCCCCCGTACCCCGGCAACACCAAATACCAGGCAATTCAACACGGATCATCAGATTGGCAAGTTACCGTCAACCTTACTCCGCCTAGATTGGCCAATCGTAATATTGCTGTGGTCTTGTATGAGATGTTGGAGCAATGTGAACCGTCCTTGGCCAGGCACAGGACGGACATCTGTCTCATATTATCTGAACTTTATAATAATGCCCTGGAGCATGGGCTGTTGGGTTTGGATAGCCGGCTTAAAGCTACCGCCGGAGGATTTTATACCTACTATGAGGAGTTTCGCAATGGGCTGTCCGCCCTGGACCAGGGATGGATCAAAATAGATGTTTTATGTTATAGTCGGAATCAATATGGGAGGTTAGATATCCGGGTAGAAGATTCCGGCCCGGGATTTGATTACCACCAGGACATTTGCCTGATACCCGGCGGGACCACGTTTTGCGGCCGGGGTGTGGCGCTGGTCCACTCTCTGTGCCAGGAGCTGGTCTACCAGGCCCCAGGGAACAAAGTCGAAGCCGTTTACGTCTGGTCGGACCAGTCTGCGGAAGCCGAAGCGGCGCCTGGACCACTCACCGCCCCGGATGTCCAATTATGATCCTATCCTGACAATGTGATTTGC
>JADFXK010000165.1:4779-8839 GCA_015233625.1 Deltaproteobacteria bacterium
TTGCATAGAAATTAAGCCGGTCTTATTGCCTAATGTTTTTTATGGCTTTAAATCTCGGCATGTAGCGAGAATGATTATTCCTTATGGTTATTGGGGTCAAGACCGGACTTAGATAAACCTTTTCTTAGGATATATTTATTGCCATGACAAGCAGATTGGGTTATTATTGGAATGGCCGAAAATGATGAACTACCGTCGGCCAGGATCAAGTATAAGATAATAGATCAGGATTATTCAAAATATTCGAGATGGGCCAAAAGATAACATGTATATATTTTGTTATATATATATATATATATATATTATGTTTATTCAATCATGATGACTTTTTAGATTGACTAATTCCCAATAATAGGCTAAATAGAACTATAGGTGGCATCTGTTTCTGTAAACAGGCCCTATCCTTATCACATCCTTATTGTAGGAATAAGACCAACCTCCGACGGTTACATCCAAGACCAGACAGAAATAAGCTTCTTTCGAAAAGACATTCTGCCCAAATTACAGATAAATTTGCTTGATATTTAAGTATGACCAAAAAGGATCAGCTACAGCCCGCCCGGGTTAGGTGGAGGTAATTATGCTGCATATCATATTGGGACTTTTTTTTATCGCGTTAGGTATCTGGGGCCTCTTTGATGAGTATTACTACGTGGTTGACGTCATCAAGGGAGGACTACCCATTTTGTTGATGTTGCTGGGACTGCTAGCTACAGTCGCCGGATTCGTGCCGCCAAGAAAGAAGGAGGTTTCAGATGAGTAAAGATGAGGTTAAAGACTCGGCCTTTCTGGCTGACGATTTTGACCAGGAGGAAGAGCCTAGAAAAACTGGGAAAATAAAAAACGGCACCAAGAAAGACCGGCCCGCCGGCGTCAAGGACGATTCATCGGAGCCCTCCGCTATCTTCTATTTCCATACCATGCTCCTTTTCTTCGGCCGACTTTTCGGCAAGCTCTTGGATTTGTATAACAGCTTATTTGACCTGGCTCCTCAGGACAAGACCAAGATCTACCGTAATATCAGCGCCTACTACGCCAATAAAGGCCTGCATGAAAAGGCCCTGGAGTATCTTAAGGAATGGACCCGCCTAGAACCGTCTAATCCCGATGCTTTCTTTCAGTTGGCCCTGGCTCTGGCTGCGGCGGGGAACTCCAAGAGCGCTATCGGAGCCTTCGCCAAGGTTCTAAAACTTAACCCCCAGCACAAAGCCGCCCTCTACCGGAAAAGCGGCCTCCACCTGAAGCTCAAGGACTATGACCAGGCCATTGAAGGGTTGGAAAATCTGGTCAAGGTAAGCCCGGACAAGGCCGAAGTCCATTACCTCCTGGGCATAGCCTATGACCGCAAAGAGAGACTCGACGATGCCATCGCCGCCATTCAAAAGGCCATTGAACTCGATGGAGAAGAAGTGAAGTTTTACCAGCATCTAGGCTTCCTGTACGAGCGGACCGAGAACCACAAAGAAGCTGCCAGATGTTTTTCCAAGGTCATGGAACTGGAACGGGAGCACGAGGATGACGAGGAGGAGTAACTCTCAGCGGATCAATCCATATGTCCGGCCATAGGCTGATTATTTTTGCGCTCACGATGATCGTTGTGGTCACGGTACTGACGCCGATTGATAATCCGGTCCAATCGGCCGCGGCCCAGGCAGTTTACTATGAACCGACCATAGAACCCATTGTCGCCGCGGACTGCGGAAGATGCCATTTCGGCTCGATCAGATACTTGGGCGATTATAACGACCTGAAGATGTATGCCGATAGCGGGTTGCTGGCCACTATGGTTCAGGGTCCCATGAGACGGTTCGCCGGAAGCGACGCCGATACGCTCTTGACCTGGATTGACCAGGGCGCCCCGGAAAAGGCGAACGGCACTCTGGCCCAATTCCGAGCCGGTCCCCAAGGTTCCCCCGGCCCCGGACACCCTCCGGGCGGCAGAGGCAACGGCCCGTTGGTTCAGTTGACTTATCGCGATCCCATTAAAGACATCTTGGCCCAGGATTGTCTCCGATGCCATTCCGGACCGTTCCGGAACATGACCACCTATAAACACGTCAAAACGTATGCTGATAACGGACTCCTAAAACTACTGGTTAAGGCCGGTGGGCCGATGCATAGGTTCGCCGGACCGGATGCCGGAATAATTATCGATTGGATTAACGCCGGGGCGCCGGAATAATAGCCTCGACGCAGGAGGAAAGATTACTGATATGAGAAGAAATCATGTGATCGGCGGACTAATCACCTTTGGCCTGGGGCTATTTTTGGCCTATCTTTACAGTCCGCAGGTGGTGGAGGTCATCAAAGGGTCAGTGCAGCCTATTTTCATCATAGTCGGGTTGCTGGCTCTGGCTGCGGCTATTTTCGGCGAATCCCATTTTAAGAAAATCAACTATGCCGTGGCCGTCGCCTTTCTCTGTTTGGGCCTTTACGGCCTTTATGACGAATACTACGCCGTGTTGGATTTCCTCAGCGGATTCTTCCCTCCCGTCCTGATCCTGGCCGGCCTGGTCGGCGTGGCTCACGGCATTAGGGTGACTAACCAGAGTTAAGAGGAGAACCTATGGGCCGGTTAACCACCAGCATCATTAAACGCGTCTATGCCAAACGCTATGACCTGGAGTATGATCCGCCCGTACCCAGATCCCAGTACTATGTTTCCCGACTGACGCCTTTGGTCGTGGCCGGTCAGAAAAATAAGATACAGATCGTCTTACTGGTGTCTTTTATCGTCCTAATATTTGCTACCGTTCATTATTACAACTTGATCGTGAAGGATGAAGAGGACGCGCTGGCCTCCATCGGCCGGGTTAACGCCTTGCTGCAAAGAAGAAACGATGTCTCGGTCAATCTGTCCAAGGCTGTCTTGGACTATTCCAGGCACGAGCGGGATGTCTTTACCGCGGTTGTGGCCTTGCGGTCGACCCTGGTCAAGCCGGGATCAAAAAACGCCGAAATCGACCAACTCTTGAAGAGCCTGAACCAGCCGGATAAGACCGCCGGAGCTAAACCCGTCACGGAACCTGGCCAAGATCCCCTGACCTCCTTGACTCGGTTGCTGGCCGTGGCTGAGCAATATCCAAAATTGGAACTTTCCGGCACCTTTCAGGGACTGATGGCGGCCTTGGTCGAGGTGGAAAAAGACCTGGCCCAGGAGCGGATTAAGTTAAACAACTCCATCAAACTATATTCCGCTCATCTCCGACTATTCCCCAATAACATTTTTGCCCATATGTTCGGGTTTAAGACTTTGCCTTATTACCAGGCGACAGAAGACGCCAAAAGCTTCAGACCCATCGACTATTAGATGGACGGAGTTGCTCGTTGCTCGTTGCTTGGTGCTCGTTGCTTGGTGCTCGTTGCTTGGTGCTGGTTGCTTGTTGCTCATGCCCCGGCGTATGCTCCGGTTAAGAAGAGCATGAGACTGGTGAAGGTGGGAAAGCCGTTAGAACACCTCAACTTATTATTTTTGCTTCCAAAATATAAAATGTATGAAGAAGGTAGCCAACCTGAAAAACAGGCTAATGGAGTGACTTGATTGGAAGCCAAAACCAGTTCCTACAACATAGAAATTCTTGGACGGGGGCCTCTCCGGAGCCGGATGTACCTGGTCGGTTCTCTGGTCCTCTTGTCCGTACTGTACGCCTTCTTTTCCGACTACAATCTGGCCACCGGAACTGGAAACCTATGCATGGTCCTGTTCCTGGCCGCAAATATATATTTTCCGGCCAAACGAATTCGGCTGCACTACAACTTGAAAAATGTCCAGCCGACTTTTAACCGGCTGCTGGTCTATCATATCTGGTTAAATACCACGTCGTTCGTGGTTGCCTGCATCCATTGTTATGTGACGTTATGGTCCAACAACTGGCTGTTGTTCGCCTTGTTCCTGATGGGCTGGCTAACCGTGGCCGGCTTTTTGATGTTTATCAAATATCCTCCGTCCAAGGTGAAAAAAGGAGTCTACATTCTCCATACCCAACAACTCGTGTTCTTCATTATGATTTTCGCCATGCTCAAAGGACACTATGTGTTTTGAGCTTGTAGCGTGTTGCGA
>JADFXK010000166.1 GCA_015233625.1 Deltaproteobacteria bacterium
TCCAGCGCCAACGTATACCCCTCCAATGGAAAGGACAGGAGATTCTCGTTGGCCGGCCCCAACAGCTTCAGCACCGCTAAAAAGGAGCCCAACCCGGCCGCGGATATCCGGCTGAGGATGGCCCCTAGCCCGTCCCGTCCCGCCGCCTTAGGCAACACAAACTGGTATTGGGTAAATCCATGGCGGCCATACATGCGGTTCCACTGGTTGATCTTATCCAGGGGATAGAAAAATGGGTCAAGGTGAACCAGCCGGCCGGAGACGAATTCGGGTTGTCTGAGGTAATAAAAATGATTAAACCAGGACACCGAATACTGGTTTAAGCAGAATCCCGGGAGGTTGATAGGAATAGACCAGGATGGGTGAGGTGGCGGTGTTTTCCGGCCCGTCTCCGCATGTTCTCCCAGCATGAGCACTGAGCGGCCCAGTTTATCTCCCCTGGCCAGACAATCTATCCAGGCCACGGAATAACTGATCGATTTGTTTTCCTCAAAAAGGTCAATGACTTCATGAAGATTGTGGCACCTCACCACGGTCTCGCGAATAAAGGCGCTTTTGACCGGCTGGAGGCGAAAGGCCACGGCCAGAACGACCCCGGTCAACCCCATCCCGCCGCACGTCGCCAGGAACAGGTCCCGATTTTGATCACGGCTGCACCGGACGATATTTCCTCCCGGAAGCATCAAGTCAAAATATAAGACGCATTCACTAAAGCAACCGGATTGGTGGTGGTTTTTTCCATGAACATCGCTGGCTATGGCCCCGCCCAGGGTAATGAACTTGGTGCCGGGGGTGACTTTCAAGAACCAGCCGCGGGGAAGAAAGGTCTCAATAATCTCGGCCAGAGTGACGCCGCTTTCAGCCGTAACGACCCCGGTCGCATCGTCAAATCGGATGATTTTATTAAAGCGACGGGAGAATATCACATGATCATAGAGGGCGCTGTCCCCATAGCTCCGGCCCAGGCCGTGAACGATGCCGGCAGCCGAGGTCTTCAGGTAGCCAGCCAGTTCTTCAGGCGTCTCAAAGGAAACCCCGGTGGCTTTAATCCAGGGATACCGTCCCCAACCGGTCAACTTCATGTCGGCTCCACAAAAACCAGGCGTTTGTCCAACTGATATTTCACCAGATAGCCGATGGTCAAACCAATGGCGCCGCCTAAATAACGCATGTACCTGGCCCCGAACAGATGATCAAACCCGATTTCCACGCCCCAGAAGACCAGGGTGGTGATCACACCCATGGCCGAATAAAGAATGAATTTACGGGTATCATCGGCTAAGCTATTTGTTTTATAACAAAATATGTATTTTTTATCTAAGACGTACTTCACCACCAGTCCGGCCATCGTGCCGCAGAACATAGAGAGGTAGAGTTCGTACTGGCCGTGGTAGAACCTGGACGTGATGTCCTGGCCCAAGATATTGACTTCCGTGGCCAGGATGGCGAATAAAGCGTATTTAATGACCAAGGACATAGATTAGTAGGAAAAAAGTAAGTATCCACAGGATAATGACAGATTGTAAGAAAAAATCTTTGAGCAGCACGGAGGTGGGTGAGCCGCTCCGCTGAAAAACGAAAGTTATCTGGATATATCTAAAGAGGCCGATGATAACCCAGAAGCCGGTCAGATATAAACGGTTCGTACCGTGCTCCGCAATGACCTCAGGGGAAACCGTGTAAAGAATATAGGCCACAATGGTGACCGAGGCCATGATCCCCATCCCGAGATTGACAAACTCGGGCGTGTAACCGTCCAGTGATTTCCGAATCCCCTGACCATTCATAGAAATCATCAGATCGTCTCGCCGTTTGCCCAGGGCCAAAAACAGGGCCAGCAAGAAGGTCATGATAATGATCCAGTGGCTGACACGGACGTCGCCCGCCATGCCTCCGGCAAAAACGCGCAAGGCGAATCCGGTGGCAATGCAGACCACGTCGATGATGGCCAGATGCTTCAAGAAAAAAGTGTAGGCCACGTTAAGCACTAAATAAAGCAAGATAATTACCAGGAAGTCCCGGGCGTGGACTAACAGGCCGATGGCCAGAGACGAAAACAAAAGCAGGCCCATGTAGACGAGAGCTTCAGCCGGTTTGACCAGGCCGGAAGCCACAGGACGAAACCGCTTCACCGGATGCTTCCGGTCTTCGTCAATGTCCCGGACGTCATTAAGGATATAGACACAACTACTGGCCAGGCAAAAAGCCACAAAAGCCCAAAAGGTCTGCCTTAGCACCAAGACCTCAGACAGCCGGTGGCTAAAGAAAAGGGGCAACCAGATAAATCCATTCTTGATGTACTGGTGGAACCGGAATAACCGGATATATGCCTTAATCTTATCCATTAGTTCTTCGCACCTTGTTTCGATGGAGACTCGGACGCAGCCTGTGGCCCAAACATGGTGGAACAGGTTGGTCCCGACTCCCTAGGTCTTTCCTCTTTCTCTAACATCATCTAATGTTCCAGACAAGTTATTTTTGGCGTAGGAGAATGTGTTTAACCGAGATAGCACAGCGATCACGGCCAGCCCCCAGAATATTGGCAGTTTGAGCAAGGCGACGATGACGTTGTCGGCCATCCCACGACACAGGACCGGTGGTCACGCCGAGCGAATGGTTTCCTGGTGTTATTCCTTTAGCCTAAGTGTTTTCTCTCATACCAGGTGCATATCTTGTTGCAGGCCCAAGGATAACATGATATGGGTACCCTCAACTATCCTGTTGCAGGGGTGTGTCATGCTAAAGCCGGGGTCTTTGTTGGTTGCCTTTATGGTATTCAGTCTCATCCCATTTGCATTTGCTGCCCATTCGTTGAATCCGCGGGGACTAGTCGCCAAGACTATATCCCTTGAATTCATGACGATGATAACCGCAGCCGGCCCACCGCAGCCGGGGGATTATCTCATGCCTGGGGATAGAGACAGCCAACGACTTGTGATATCTACAATTATTCGAAATGAATATGGTGTTGGAGATGTAGAAAATTGCGACACCAGCCCCCGGAGAGAATTCGATGAATCACTGACCGGCCAGGTGCTACGGACCCGGGAGAAATTGATCTGCTTTTATATGAAACCCTCGGGCCGGAGCAAGGGTGATCTGGAAACGGAATTCAGGAAACTTACCGATCTAAGCAGCTCTGGCTTCTTGACGCAGGGGCAACAGGCCAAGATATTTGGTTTAATTAAAGACTTTGACCGACACATGGTCGAGATGCTGACCAAAGACAACCTATTTGAGCTTTATTAGTCGAGTCAGCGCAGGTGATCGTCTCAGGTCTTGCTGCAGTGCAACAAATGTAACAAAATTATGGTACTAAGGTATAAATAGGACGGCTCCGCCCAACCATCTATCCCTCCGAAGCAGGTTGTCACTAACTTGAGTAGGGTTATCACCCACACTAAATACGGACCACCCCCCATTGACAGATCCCCTCTCCTTACCGTAACATCCGTAAACGATGTGTATAATTGTTCGCTTCACCATGGTCCCCTGACCTCGGAAAGACATAGAGGGTCATCGGCCAGTTTCGGTCAAGCAACGTAATCATCAAACTAAAAAGAGGAGAGAGACGATGTCATCCGGAATCAAGAACAGAGGCTGGTCGGTGACCCTGGCAGGATTAGGTATCAACTTGGCCCTGGGTATTTTGTATACCTGGTCTATTTTTCAGGCAGAAATCGTCAAAGCGATCAAGGCCAAAGCCCCGGCCTGGGCTTCCTGGGAGTTGGCTTCGGCCAGTGATCCCTATGCCGTGTGCTGCCTGGTTTTTGCCATCGCCATGGTTTTCGCCGGGAAAATGCAGGACAGAGTTGGGCCTCGGACCACCGCCGCCATCGGCGGACTATTGGTCGGACTTGGATTTATCGTGATCTCCCAAAGCACCAGCTACGGCATTTGGGTGCTGGGCTTCGGCGTGCTGGCTGGAGCAGGCATCGGGTTTGGGTACGCCTCAGCCACCCCACCGGCCGTGAAGTGGTTTCCTAAATCCAAAACCGGCTTGATCGCTGGTCTGGTCGTGGCCGGGTTCGGTTTGGCCTCCGTTTACATCGCTCCTCTATCCAAATTCCTGGTCGGGGCCTACGGACTACAAACGTCCATGCTCATTTTTGGTATCGCTTTCACCATCGTGGTCGTTGGTCTGTCGACGGTTCTGGTCAATCCGCCGGCTGGCTATAGCCCGGAACAGGCTAGACCCGCTGTGGCTGGTCAGGTAGCCAAGGCCCCCGCCGCGGATATAAATCTGAAGCCGAGTGACGCCATGAAAACCGGCACCTTTTATCGACTGTGGATCACCTTCTTTATCAGTTGCGGCGCCGGCCTGGTGGTCATCGGGTCGATGGCGGCGATGGCCTCGAAAAGCTTAGGTGCCTGGGCATTCTTGGCGGTGGCGGTCCTGGCCATAGGAAATGCCGGCGGTCGGATTCTGGCCGGTTTCATTTCCGATAAGATCGGTCGGCAACTCACCTTGATTATCATGCTCTTCTTCCAGGCGACGCTGATGCTGATCGCCGTACCGTTGATCAAGAACAATCTTGGTGGAGCGGCTGGAATCGTGATCCTGGTAGCTCTGATTGGCGCCAATTACGGGGCCAACCTGTCCATCTTCCCCTCTGCCGCCAAGGACCAGTGGGGCCTGAAGAATTTTGGGGCTAACTACGGCGCCCTGTTTACTGCCTGGGGCATGGCCGGCTTAATTATGCCCCGCATCTCCCAGATGTTGATAGCCAAGACCGGCTCTTTTGACAACTCTCTGTATATGTGCATGGTGACCTTAATCGCGGTCGGTGTTTTCAACATCTTCTCCTTGAAGGCCCGACGCAAAGCATCCTCGGCCCTGCAAACAGCCTAATCAACCAAGTTAAATTATGACAATCAATGTTCGTATAGGGGGTCGGCCGACAAGCCGGCCCCTTGCCTTTCCGGCCATGGATATTTTTCATGCCTTTCTCTATACGCAGCGCAGTTAAGCGTTTTCATCCCTGTCAGTCGCGTCTCGCCGGATTTTCACGATCAGGTTATCTCGCGTGGGATTCATGCCGTCTCATCTTCCTGCCAGCGTTTAGAAGGGCTCTTCCCAGCCGAAACAAAGATTTGAGCCGGATATAGTAAGTTTGACGGCTAGATATCTAGTCCATTGGTTTGGCCTCCGCCATTTGCGTCTTGTCGAAGGGGCTCAACTCCCTCAATTAATTTTGTCTTGACTAAACTTGAACATTATTCTATCTTAATGATGGTGAATTTCTTTAAAACACAATAGAAAATGGAAATGATTAGGAGCAGACAAATGCGACGCCCCAACATACTGTTTGTGAGTTTGCCCTCCCTGCCCTTTAAATATGTAGTAGAATCATTTACCAAAAAAACTGTCTTCTCCCAAACTGAAGCCATGCCCATGGGGCTTCTTTATGTGTCTTCTTATCTCAAAGCGCATAATGAGCTGGGAGAGGTAAAACTGTTGGATTATCCGTCCTATTTAGAGCAGGATGTGCAGGTTTATCCTGATCTTGAGTCCTTGGTTTTAGGAGAGGCAGAAAAAAGAATTGACTTCTATCCTGATATCGTCGGTATATCATTAATATTTTCCACCTCCCACCGTTTTTTTCAACTGACCATAAAAGTTTTAAAGGCGCTTTGGCCCAAGGCTACTCTTATTGTCGGCGGGGTTCACGCCAGCAATTGTGTTGATCTCCTACTGTCCTACCAGGAGGTAGACTATGTGCTTCGAGGTGAAGGGGAACTGGCCTTCTCTGAAGTTGTCAAACAATACGCGAATGATCAGCCACTTAAACTTACGGGGCTCTATTCTGTAAAGAACTTCAACCCACTTGAGCCATTGACGCTCGTGGAACCAGTCAAAGACATAGACCAGCTTCCTTTTCCCGATTTGGAACTGCTTGACGTCCAGCGTTACTTGACGCAACCGGGACGGCGGAGAGGTCTGGATAAGTCATCTGACAAACAAGCGGCGACCATATTTACCACTCGAGGATGCCCCTTTAAATGTACCTATTGTTCGGCCCACACCGTTCATGGCCGAAAAGTGCGATATCGCGCGATTGAAAGCGTTATCGAGGAAATGAAAACTCTGTATGAAAAGTACGGTGTAACACTTTTCATCATAGAGGATGACTTGTTTACGGCCAATAAAAGCCGTGTCCTGTCTTTGCTTAGCTCAATGAAGAAACTGAACGTCCCCGACATAGAATTGCAGTTCCCCAGCGGTTTGAATGTGGCCACACTTGACGAAGACATTTTGGATGCCATGATCGCTACAGGAACAGAGATTGTTAATATTGCAATTGAATCCGGGTCCGAATATGTTCAAACCAAACTAATCAATAAGCGAGTTGACCTGGTAAAGGCCAAGGAACTAGTCCGCATCTGTCGCAAAAAAGGTCTTGTCACAAGATGTTATTTTGTTCTTGGCTTTCCGGGCGAAACCAAAGCCCTGATGGAAGAAACCGTCCAATACATGAAGGAACTGGAGTGTGATTGGGCGGTGATCATGATTGCCACCCCCTTGGTTGGGTCTGCCATGTATCGACAATTTGTTGAGCGGGGTGACATAAAAGAAAACGACATTGAAATGTGGTCTGAGTCCTTTTTCCAGGGACGTCAATTTGATACTCAAGAAATTTCCGCGGCAGAGCTAAATGACTTTACTTACCGGGTGAATTTAGAGGTCAACTTCCTGAATAATGTCAATCTTCGTCTTGGTAATTTTGATTTAGCCATCTCAATTTTCAATGATATTATTCACGCGTACCCATTCCATATTTTTGCCTGGTATGGTTTGTACCTGGCCTACCAAGGAAAGAACGACCAGGCTAAAGCCAAAGAGATATATAATAAGATTCAGGAGCTTGTAGCCACCGAAGATCGTTCGAAGGATATGTACCAAAAATATGGATATCTAATCCCGGATTTTACTCTAATTGCCTAAACATGTCGAGTCCCTGGCTGGCTACGTGGAAATGGAATCGACCCGGAGAAGGATCCCAGGCTCTTCCTTTGGCGAACAATATAAATTCATAGGTTTTCCAAGAACCATTTGTTAAACCGCTATAACTTGCACCTTTAGGAACGAAGGCGTTGCCTGCGCACTTAACAGGGTGACTGCAGCATAGAATCAACAACCAGTCGCGGACCCCGGCGGCGCCGGTGTTATTCATGGAAGAAACTCTTTGCCAAACGGTCAGAGTGGAGTATAAGGCCCCAATACACTATTGCAGTCAAGGCCGAAAGTTGCCTGGTGCTATATCGCCCGTCAACAAGTCTGGCCCCGGAGGTTCTTGGTTGTTAAATTGGTGACTAGATCCCGTATAAGAGATTAAAGAAAAGAGCTAATCCGGGCTTTAGTGTATTTTTTTTCAACTCAGGAGGCCTTCCATGAATACACCCAAGAGTTCCCCCCGTCCCAAGAATCAAAAACAAGTTAAGGCAAAAGGGGTTGAGTCAATTTTGGTAATTAACCCCAACGCCGCAGGAATCGATATCGGCTCAGGTGAGCATTGGGTGGCTGTTTCCCCAGACCGAGATAAGAAGCCGGTTAGAAGGTTTGGCTCTTATACCGCTGAGCTAATCGCCTTGGCGGCCTGGTTGAAGAAATGTGGGGTGACCACCGTGGCCATGGAATCGACGGGTGTCTACTGGACATCCCTATTTCGAATTCTCGAAAGCCGAGGGTTTGAGGTTAAATTGGTTAACGCTGCGCATGTCAAGAACGTCCCCGGCCGAAAAACTGATGTAAAGGACTGTCAGTGGCTGCAACAGCTCCACTCCTGTGGTCTGCTGCGGGGCTCATTTCAGCCGGATGAAAAAATCCGGGTTCTGCGCAGCTACTGGCGTCATCGGGATAATCTCGTCAGGTATGCCTCATCCCACATACAGCACATGCAAAAGGCGCTGGAACAGATGAACCTGAAGCTCGTAAAAGTTGTCTCCGATATTACCGGCGTGACCGGAATGTCGATTATCAGGGCCATCTTAGAAGGTGAACGGGACCCGGTCAAGTTGGCGGCCATGAAAGATCCTCGGATCAAGAGTTCGGCAGAAGAGATTGCCATGGCTCTTGAAGGTGACTATCGCCGGGAACACCTCTTTGCTCTGAAACAGGCAGTCGAGCTCTATGACATTTATCATCAGCAGATTCGATCTTGTGACTGCGAGATCGAAAATTACGTGCAAGAGTTCGAACCTAAAGTCAACCCGGAGTCTAACCCGTTACCACCACCTAAAAAAAGAAAGAATAGAGTACGAGGCAATCGGCCGGAATTTGATCTCCAAAGCCACTTATACCGGATCAGCGGTGTTGACTTCACTCAAATCGATGGGTTGAGTGTCATGACCGTTCAAACCATCATCTCGGAAGTCGGTCTAGACCCTGATGCCTTCCCGACCGAAAAGCACTTTGCTTCCTGGTTGGGGTTATGTCCTGCCAACAAAATTACCGGCGGCAAGGTCAAAAGTTCCAGGACGCGCAAAGTGGTCAATCGAGCTGCCGACGCCTTTCGGATGGCCGCTCAAGCTGTCATCAGGAGCAATAGCGCCCTTGGGGCCTTCTTCAGGCGAATGAGGGCAAAGCTTGGTGGTCCCAAGGCTATTACCGCCACAGCTCATAAAATAGCCCGCCTGTTTTACAGGCTATGGAAAACCGGGGTCGCCTACAAAGACCCCGGGGCCGATTACTACGATCAGAAGCACAAAGATCGGGTAGTCAAGAACATGGTCAACAGAGTCAAGCAGTTAGGCTACGACGTGGTGCTCACCCAAACTGCCTGATAGAAGAGTCTCATAAGAG
>JADFXK010000167.1:0-3906 GCA_015233625.1 Deltaproteobacteria bacterium
CGTCATCCGCAGCCGGCAACCGCTGGTGGATGAAAACTCCGTGGCCTATCTGGAGATCCTGGTTAATGGCCGGACTGGGGAAATTTCCTTGTCTCGGGTGGTCCGTCGCGACGATATGGATAAGCCGATCCTGGACCATATGGTCATGGGCCGGCGGACCCTGGTCCGGGTCATTGATTTCTTGGTCGGCTCTTGGGCCGTTACCGAGCAATGAGCATTAGCCAAAGATACAATCGAGTGAAGACTCTCACCTCGCCTAGGGTTTAGCTATCGACCCCACCGGGTGGGGCGGGCCCATTGGCTTGCCTCACCTGAGTGGGCTTTATCCGCGGATTCACTTCTGCCTTCCAATCAATCCATTCCAATCAATAAGACCCTCCGGTTTTTAACTTTTGTCCCGGTTACGGACGAATGCCGATAACTTGTCTTGACAATTGTCTTGACAATGGGGTGCACCTCACTATAAAAATTAGTTTCGGAACCGGGGGTTCGGCGTTCACCAGATGCTCTGCAGACCTTTTCATTGCCGTACAATTCTTAATTATAGTCATTGGATGAAGATATCTTGACTATAATATTTTTATAATGAAAACTGTACGGTATCTGAAAAAGTCAAAATCATGCTGAACCTGTGCCGCAAAATTAACATGAACGAATGGGGATGATTGTGGATGGTGTCAAATATAGCATGGGACCTGTGGACCGGATAATTTTTTTCGGTTCCGGCCTCCTGATGGTCGAGGCTATGGAGCTGGCCCGCCAAAGCGGCTTTGAAGTCCATGCTTTTTTTGTCAAGCGGCATGGGGTCGAGAATATTGAGGCCGGTGCCGGTTGTTCGCTCCAAGATACGCTAAGGCAAAAGGGATTTGACGCCTATGAAAGCCCGGACCTGAATGGCTCAACTCAACTCTCCGACCTGGTCAACGACCGGACCATCGGCCTGGGCTTTGGCGAAGTATACACCTTCAATGCTGCCACCATTAATTTATTTAAGGGCCGGCTCTTAGATTTCATGACCATCCGGCTGCCCGAATATCGAGGCGGGGCCCATTTTACCTGGCAGATCCTGCGCCAAAGCCGAATTGGCTGCTGGCATATTCAACTGATTAATGAAGACATGATCCCTGGCGTGAATCATCCGGGTATGATAATGAAAACTCGGGAGTACCGGCTCCCGGCCGCGGCCAGAATACCCCAGGATTACTTTGACGCGGCCCGCCGGGAGGGATTATTTTTGTTCCAGGAACTCTTGATCGATATCCAGGAGGGCCGGGAGCAAATCCTGACGGCGTTACAAGAGAATTTCAGCCTCTACCTGCCGCGGCTAAACACCTTGCGACATGGGTTCATCGATTGGACCTGGACGGCCGGTGAAATAGAACGATTTGTGGCCGCCTTTGATGATCCTTATCCCGGAGCCTCGACTTTTGTCGCCGGCCGGCGCATATTTCTGAAAGATGTCCAGGTCGACGCCGGTGAAGGAAACTTTCATCCATTTATGGCCGGGCTGATATATCGTATTTTTGCCGGCACCGTCTATGTCGCGGCCCGCGACATGGCGCTCCTGATCGGCCGAGCCGACGACGAAACCGGTCATAACGTTATTCCGGATTTGCGTCCCGGGATGCGATTCTTTACCTCCCGGCAACACCTTGAGGCGGCCATGACTTTTGCCGCGGATTATGACGCAGAGGGTCTGGTCGTCCAGGAATAGGGTGGAACCCATGAGTTATATGATGGATTTGCTGAAGAAGATTTATCCTCTCCGACTGGCTCCCGTGTCCGAAGAGACGGACTGGTTAGTCCCCCTGCTCACCGCCGAGTTGCCTTTTACCGTTCATGAGTATCAATCGGGACTGGAACACAACGGTTGGACTGTTCCCCTAAAATGGAAACCGCTCAAGGCGGAGATCCGAAAAGATGGCCGGCTAATTTACGACGGTATGAAGCACCCCTTGGGCGTGATCGGTTATGGGACGTCGTTTCAAGGTGTGGTACCTTTGAACGAGTTGAAAAAACACCTCTATTATCACCCCGCGCTGCCGGATTCCCTGGTCTATCATTGCGATTATTACTATAAACAATGGCTTCGGGACTGGGGTTTCAGCGTTCCACAAACGCTCTACCAGAAATTGCCGGAGGGTGAGTATGAAGTAGAGCTGATCACCCAGGCCGAGCCCGGCACAATGAAGGTGTTCGATTACCTTCTTCCCGGCTCAACTTCAGACACAGTCATCCTGAATGCCCACAATTGCCATGCCGGTCAGGCCAATGATGATATTGCCGGCGTCGTGACGGCCATTCAGGTCATCCGCACTCTGGCGCAGCGCAAAAAAAGAAGATATGGTTACCGCGTGATCATTGCCCCGGAACATCTGGGGACGGTGTTTTATCTGGCCCAGTCTCCGAAGAGTCTGACGGATACCTTCAAGTATGCCATGTTCCTGGAAATGGTGGGTAACGACAATGCCTTGTCGCTGCAAGAATCCTTCACCGGACAAAGCTTGATTGATCGGGCCGCCCATTGTTACTTGAAACACCACCAGCCGGGTTACCACAGCGCCGGATTTCGGAAAATCGTGGGTAACGATGAAACCGTCTGGGAGGCCCCCGGGTTTGAGACTCCATGCATCTCCTTGACCCGCTACCCTTATCCAGTGTACCATTCCGACAAGGACAACGAAGACATAATCAGTGAGCCGCGGTTAGCCGACACGGTTGAAACCGTCCTGGGCATAATCGACATCTTAGAGACCAACACCGTGATGCAAAGGCATTTTAACGGACTGGTGGCCCTGAGCAATCCCAAGTATGATCTTTACATCACCCCGGGCGACCCCAGTATTCTGCCCACCGTGTCACGGGATCAGCGGAAGTGGAATTACCTGATGGATTGCCTGGTCAGGTATTTTGACCAACAGACCGAACTCATTGACATTGCTTTAAAGCATGAGATAGAATACACCGCTCTTTATGAGTATGTGACAAGATTTGAAGAAAAAGGGCTGATTACCCTACGGGATCGGTTATGATCGGGTTGTCAGACCTGATTCGACATTTTCTATAATAAGATATTGTTGAGGTATGCCATGGGCATGTATGAAAATAACCTGGCGTTGATGCGTGTCAAATATCCTGAGTTGGCCGCCAAGTTGGATAAGATCACGGATGACGGCACGTGCAAAGTTATGCCAGCCAAATCAGGCCTGCCGACCATGACCCTGATTCACGAGGGGCAGGAGATTTTTCTCCACAGCAAATATGGCCCACTGAAGGAGGCCGAAAGTTTTATTGAGAAAAAGGGGTTAACAGGACAGCGGGTTGTCCTGTTTTTGGGCTTCGGCTTGGGTTACTACCTGGACAGGCTGCTAAGGTTGCACGGTGAAAGAGTTAAATACTGCATAATAGTTGAAAAGGATATTCAAATATTTAGAAAGACCATGCAGACCATTGATTTGTCTACGCTATTTACCAATCCTAACATTGAACTTCTGGTCGGTCTTTCAGAAGATGAGCTGTTACCACGGATGGTGGAGTTTTTTAAGAAGGATTTCAGAAGAATTTGTATGATATCATCCACCCTTTACTTAGAACACCCTGTTCTATTTAATGTATGTCACAACGCTTATTACGGAAAGGTTCTCAAGATTTTTCGCGACGCCTGCACGACGGCTTTCCATTTTGTGGGAAACAGTCCCGAAGACTCCCTGATTGGCATCGCTAACATGCTAGACAACATTGAAAATATCATTATTTCTCCTGGTGTCAACCAAGCTTACGACGCCTTCAAGGGCCGACCGGCTATCATTGTGGCCGCTGGACCATCACTTAATAAAAACGTTCATCTATTGAAAGGGCTCGAAGACCGGGCCTTGATTATAGTCTGTGACGTTATGCTGCGGGGGA
>JADFXK010000167.1:3948-8768 GCA_015233625.1 Deltaproteobacteria bacterium
TAAATAGAACAGGGTGTTCTAAGTAAAGGGTGGATGATATCATACAAATTCTTCTGAAATCCTTCTTAAAAAACTCCACCATCCGTGGTAACAGCTCATCTTCTGAAAGACCGACCAGAAGTTCATTGTGTACAGGAATTTCGCCCACTTCAAATGGCTGGGGATAGATCGAGGTATCCTGGAAATCGGCCCTTCCGTATCTCTGATGGCCAGCAAAATAGCCGAAAAAATGGGCTGCGACCCGATTATCCTGATCGGCCAAGACTTGGCCTACGGCGAAGATGAGGTTACGCATGCCGACGGCACCGTCCATTACCATGATCATGTCCCGGAGGAAACCAGGACGTTTCGCGAGTTGATTGTCGAAGGAAACAACGGGCGGCCAATCAAAACCAACGAAGTCTGGTATGCCATGCTCAAAAATTTTGAACTGGATATCGCTAAGTTCCCTGGTACATATATAAACGCCACGGAAGGCGGGGCCAAGATCATCGGGGCCAAAGTCATGCCTCTGCAGGAAGTCATTGAAAAATATATGCAAGAGTCGTTTGATTCCGTGAGTATCTTGAGGCAATATCTGGTGCCGCCGACCAACGAAAGGCAACAAGACGAACTGCGAAGGTTAGGGGAATTGTGCCAGACCACTAATGGCCTCTTGCAGACAACGATTAATTTGTGCAAAAAGGCCACGGCCAAGATTGAGAAGTTGGAGAAAAAGCTAAACAAAAAAATAGCCGAAGAAGGCCCCATTCAACTCAAAGACATGGACCCGAAGATTTTCATCGATACGGTGGCTGAACTGGAAAAAATTAAGAATCACATGATCAGCGACTCGGAACTGTTCTATCTATTTATGATGCACTACGTCCAGGCCTTCCTGTTGAAGAAGGAACTTGACCTGATGTCCATCCACAACAAGAAGGAAACCCAGTCTGAACAATTATTTTTGGCCATCGGCATCTATCAGGACCTGTTCAAGACCATGATCGACCTGGTTAAGATAATCATGAAACCCCTGACCAGAGCCCGGGAGTCTATCGCCAAAAGGACCGGAGCGGAGTCATGATCCGGAATGCCTCTTCCTCCGGTCCTAACCGGACCGGCCCATTGCTCCACAGGTGACGCCTCATGCCTCCAATTGTCTGTATTGTCGGAAAATCCGACTCCGGAAAAACGACCTTGCTGGAAAAATTGATCCCCGCCTTGACCCGGCTGGGACTTAAAATAGGCACAGTGAAACACGATGTCCATGGTTTCGACATGGATCATCCTGGCAAGGATTCTTATCGGCACAAGCAAGCCGGCGCGGCTACGACCATTATTTCCTCTCCGGCCAAAATGGCCATGGTCAAGGACGTGGATCATGACCAGACCTTAAGCGAGCTGGCCGGGTATTTCCACGACGTTGATCTTATCCTGTCCGAGGGCTACAAGCGAGAGAGTCATCCCAAGGTCGAGATATTTCGGCCGGAAGTCCATCCGGAGCCACTTTGCCGTCATGACGACCATCTCATCGCCTTAGTCACCGATACCGACCTGGACCTGGGCGTGCCTCGCTTCGGCCTGGAGGCTGTCGATGCCCTGGCCCGGTTTCTGGTGGCCAGGTTCGCTCCTGGGAAAGCGTAGCCGGTGGAGCACATAGAGGCTGAGGTGAGGTGATGATAAAAGTCATCAACGACTTGAGTCAAGGAGAAATGCGCATGGCTAAACCAATCGGCGAGGAGATGTACCGGTGGGCGGGCGACCTGTTTCCCATCTGCCGAAGCATCACCGGCGACGGTGTAAGGCAGACCCTCAGGTATTTCCAGAAGATCCTGCCGGAATTGACCATCTGTGAGGTCCCCTCCGGAACACCGGCCTTCGACTGGACGGTGCCTGATGAATGGAATATCCGTGACGCCTATGTCATGAATGACCAGGGGGTCAAGGTCATCGACCTGAACCAAAACAACGTTCATGTGGTTGGTTATTCCACCCCCGTTGATTCAGTTATGACCTTGGAGGAGCTTCAGCCGTACCTGCATTCTCTGCCCCATCTTCCCGAAGCCATTCCATATTTGACCTCATATTACCGACCCAGATGGGGTTTCTGTTTGAGCCACCAGGCCCGGCAGGAGCTTAAATCAGGGCGGTACCGGGTGGTCATCGACAGTACTCTGGCCCCCGGTTCGCTGACCTACGGTGAATTGATCCTACCCGGACGGGAAGAGCGGGAAATCCTTCTATCCACATATACCTGCCACCCTTCCCTGGCCAATGACAATCTCTCGGGGCCTGTTGTCACCACCGCCCTGGCCCAAGAACTGGCCGCCAGATCCGACCGCCGGTATACTTACCGGATCGTGTTTATCCCGGAGACCATCGGCTCGGTGGTCTATCTGTCCCGCCATTTGGATCAAATGAAACAAAACACCCTGGCCGGGTTTGTTTTGACCTGTGTCGGGGATGATCGGAGTTATTCCTTTCTGCCGTCCCGGATGGGCCAGACCCTGGCTGATCGGGTGGCCACCCATGTGCTCAAGCACCTGGCCCCGGGTTATGCCACCTATTCCTTTTTGGATCGCGGCAGCGATGAACGGCAGTATTGCAGTGTCGGCATCGACCTTCCGGTAGTCAGTCTCATGCGGACGATGTATGGAGCCTTTCCTGAGTACCATACCTCGCTGGACAATCTATCTGTGATCTCGCCGGTCGGGCTGGGCGGGGCCTATCGGGCGATTTTGAGTTGTCTGGATCTCCTGGAGGAGAATTACACCTATCGCATGACCTGTCCGGGCGAGCCGCAACTGGGTAAACGGGGACTGTATCCCACGCTGAGCACCCGTGAGAATGCGACCATCGTACGCAACCTATCCAATGTCATGGCTTATGCCGATGGGGACCATGATCTGATCGCCCTGGCCGAACGGACGGAGGTTTTCGCCGAAGAGTTACTCCCGGTGGTCAAGAGCCTGCTCTCGGCCGGATTGTTGGAAAAAGTAGGTTGAAGACCGGTATCAGGGCGTAATGTGGAATCAGGCGGCCGAAGACGATGAATACACTTGTCTTGACGCGGCTTAAGAAGCATAGTATCTTATTTAAGTTACGACTGTCTGTCGTTTGTTTCATAAAAATGTCGTCAACTCCGATGAGGTAATCCGGATATGAAAATACTGTTCATCGCCCCGCCCAATTTCCGCTTCCGGGAAGTCACCTACCAGAATCTCAGCTTGGGTCCGGCCTATCTGGCTGCGGTTTTACGGAAGCATCATGACGTCATCGTTTACGACGCGGAGGCCCCGTCCAAGGAAGAAGTGGACAGCTTCAAACACGACTATACCTCTTATGAATATCTGATCACCTCACATGATATGTACTTAGCCGGTCTAAACGATGAGTCGCATCCCGTCTGGCGGGAGATCGCCGGCGTGATCAATGATTTTTCACCGGATATCATCGGCCTTTCCACTATGACGCCCAGTTATCCGGCCGCTCTGGTCATCGCCCGCCTGGCCAAACGGATCAGCCCGGCCAAGGTGATCATCGGTGGAGTTCATGCCACTACCCTCCCTGAAGAGACGGCATTGCAGGATGATATCGACATCGTGGTGCGAGGCGAAGCGGAAGAAACGATGGTCGAGTTGGTCGCCTGTCTGGAACAAGGAGGTGACTTAAATTCAGTTAAGGGACTCACATATAAAAAAGACGGCCAGATCGTCAGCACCCCGCCGCGTAATTTTATCAATGACTTGAATAGCCTCCCCTTCCCGATCAAAGACGTCCTGTTCCCGGAAAGATTCTCCAGCTCCCACTTCATCAATATCATCGCCGGTCGGGGCTGCCCCCACAATTGTTACTTCTGCGCCAACCATTCTCTCTGGGGCGCCCACCGCATTCGTTCGCTGGACAATATCTGGGAAGAGCTGGATTATCTGTATCGCAAATATGACCGAACCATTATGTTTTGGGATGACAATTTAACTGTATCCAAAAAGCTTCTCTTCGCCTTGTGTGATAGGATGAAAAAGGAGACACCGGATATTCTTTGGCGGGGAGAATCGCGAGTGGATACCCTGACGCCCGAGACGCTTATCAACATGAAAGAGGCCGGGTGTTGGGACGTCAAGCTGGGTATCGAGTCCGGGTCAGACAAGATTCTGGCTTATATGAACAAGAAACTGACTGTCAAGAAGGTGATGGACTGCGCCGAGATGATCTTAAAGACCGGCATCCAGTTTTCGGTCAATTTTATGTATGGCCTGCCTGAGGAAACCTGGGAAGACCTTCAGGCCACCCTCGATCTCATCAAAAGGATACCGGCCAACAGCATCGCCGTATCTAAGTTCATTCCTCTGCCGGGGACCAAGCTGTATGATGATGTAATGGAACTCGGCCTGATTAAGGACCGGCCACCCAGATATGAACATCTCGATTTGTATTCCACCCATTACTACTATCCCAGGCACGTGGCCAGAGATAAATTCGAGGAATTTACTTACGAGATAAACCGGGTGGTGGACGAAAAGAATAAACGGACCAGGATCGGGCCACCGAAACGGAAGCAGATCAATTGATGGATTTACCTTAGGGCAACGCCTGGACAAGACTTTTCCTCCGTCGATTACGGTGTTCAACTTTTGAATGCCGGCTTGCTTAGCTGCCGATTCGACCGGCAAAGGGCGACCTGTGGCAACCGACTTGTTTAAGAAGGTCAACTCATGGACACAAAACAAAAATTACCTGGGTTCTCTCTCTTTACCGACCTTATCTGCTTGAAGAATCCTTTACAGAAAAAGGCACTGTTGTCGTTCCTGGAAACACGCGACGAGTTGTTTTTCGTT
>JADFXK010000168.1 GCA_015233625.1 Deltaproteobacteria bacterium
CCTGTCTGCGCTGCTGGAATCGACTGGCCAGATCAGATGATATATTTCCGGTTGTTTGTTGCCCATTTTGATTCTGTCCAATGTTTTGCGCATCTTGTTTCAATGTGGACAATGCAGTTTGGATGCCTGTAGAGTCGCCCGTGGTGATCGCCGTTTGGAGCGCAGTTATGTCATTCTGCAAAGTAATTTGAGTGGTCTGTTGCCCGGTTTGGCTTTGGCTGAGCCGCGGCATGTCTTTTTGTAACGAGGCAAACGCACTTTGGGCTGACTTGATATCGCCGGAACTCAGGGCCGTGGACAGAGCATTGAAGTCCTGTTTACGCTGCTGGAATCGAGCCGAGCGAGCGGAACTAAGTGCGTCTCCAAATGTCATAGCGGTATTCTGCGATCCATTTTGACTGGTCCCGCCCCCCCCACTTTGCATGAAATTGGGCATATCTTTTTGAAGCGTGGCGAAGGCACTCTGGGCCGACGTAATATCTCCGGAACTCAGGGCCGTGGACAGGGCATTGAAGTCCTGTTTACGCTGCTGGAATCGGCCCGATTGGCCCGATTGGCCCATTTGGAGATACTGCGAATACGAACTGTATGATGAGGATACTAAATTAACGGACATGATAGTTCTCCTTCTTCTGCGGAGTGCCAACGCAAAGTCTTGGGAGTGTGGTGGTGTAATTTTTTCATATCAATAACGCACGGCTTGTTTTGTTTCAGGTTCATGCAAGAAAAATGCCCGTTAGTTAATTTATAGCCTGTCAACCTTTCTCTGCGCGACCATATACGGCGTTTTCTGAATAAAGCGTGTTTCCCTCTTAGTGCTATTAATGTGTAAAAACATTGTGATACGTCGCCTGTTCCCGAAATTGAAGAAATCCAAATTATAGCGGCTTCGGGGACTCCGTCGGATCAATTTTAAACATTGAAACATCATTCGGAAATAAAGGCTAGGCAGATTTTGCCGCCTGGGCGACGAGACATTTCGAGAAATAAGCAGGGACAAGGAATTCGACGCGGCGTTACGGCTGTGAACATCTTTTTCTGCCTTTATTTAAATGCAGATGTATAAACCACCAGGAGTTCTCTCACCAAAATCCCTGACTCCGTTCAATTCTCAGCAGTTCAAAATCACCCCCTATTCCATGCCGATAACCCGCGTCGTGCCAATTTGGATCCCCGGATGATATGTTCGGCGATCATTGCCTTGAGCGAGAACGCCGCGGTGCATGTTGCTATTTCTTTGGTTATTGTCAGATGATAGGCCAGAATGTCTTTACCCGTTAGCCGGGAGCCTGGCTATTTCTCTCCGATTTGACTAGCCGAAAGAACTGGTTGATATCTTACTAAGTCTATGGTATTATTTATTGGGTTTTTGGTGTCAGCGCGCCTAGACTCCTCCGACTGAAAACAGCGTCTATCGCGTACCTTCACGCGAAATTCGTAAGACCTGGCTCCCACCCGACCGGGAGCCGAGTCCTGGAGCCCATTTTATCGGCCGAGCCCGGGAATGAAAAAGGTTTCCATCTGCCTCTAGTGAAATACCCCTGGTTAAGCTTCTGGTCTTTTCGGGAAGCCGCCTGGCTGCGGGAATGACTTCGGGCCCATCAAGTTTGACCGCTCTACCCATGCGGGCCCTTGAAAAAAAAGGAATATATCATGGCTGTTATTCGACCTGACGTTCTGATTGGGTTATCCCTGTTGATTTTCGCCACACCGGTTTTCGCCGGGGACAAAGTCTACAAAATACAGTGCGACAACACTCCCCCTTACATATTCTGGGCGGACAAGAGTGAAACAAGGGTGACCGGTTTATGGGCGGAGATGATCCGGACCGTCATGGCCAACATGGGAGAAAAACACGAAGAGTTCCGGATTCATCCGTGGAGCCGGTTGCTGGACATGGGCCTGAAAGGTGAAGTTGACGGAGTATTCGGCGCCACCATCAATGAAGAAAGACTCGAGTATATGTGGTTTCCCCAAGAGCCGCTGCAGGCCGATCCATGGGTCTTCTGGATCAGAAAATCGGACGTCGGCAAGTTGAAGTTTACGGCCTATGCCGACTTGAAGAATCATCGAATCGGGCTGGTCAGAGGTTATAATTATACCCAGGAACTATGGTATTTCGTTAAGAAAGAGCAGAACTATGAGGAAGTTGTCCATGACACAATGAATTTCAGAAAACTAATCAAGGGGAGAGTCGATTACATTGCCTCGGCCTTGCATTTTGGCACCTACGTGGCCACAGAAGAGGGTATTTTAGAACAAGTTCAGCCTCTAACTGAAAAACCAATTGTTAATTCCGTTTTCTATGTCATGTTTAATAAAAAGAATGTGTCGCCGGAATGGGTCAACAAATTTTCCGAGCACCTGACGGCGTTCAAGAAAACAGCGGAATACAGAGCGCTATTGAAAAAATTCGGAGTCAAGGCGGACTAGCCGGCCAGCACCAGCAAGAAAGAAGACCAGACGCGAAACCTTAGGGCGCCGGACAGAGAACCATTCCAGTCCATGACCCGCAGTCCCACTTCCTTTTCAGTTCAGGAATAATCATGAGCCAGAAACCGGATGATAGGCTAAATTTGAGATACGGCATTGCCCGGAAGATGCTTATATACATTTTCCTGTTCAGTTCCCTGGTTACCCTGCTGGCTGCCGGTATCCAGTTATATTTTGATTATCGCCGAGATGTCTTCGCGATTGAAGACCGGATGAAACAAATAAAGAGAAGCTACCTGGAAAGTATCACCAGAAGTTTATGGGACACCGATTTTGATTTGCTCAAGATACAGATGGAAGGCATTCTGAAGTTGCCTGATATTCAGTACGTGGAGATAACGCCGGGAGACCACGGACCTTTCCGAGTCGGTGTCCCCAAATCAGAAAGAATTATCCGGCATCAGTTTCCATTGGTTCATATCCAGGGAGGGGCCAGGTACAGTTTGGGTACATTAAATGTTGTATCCACCTTGGGCGGGGTCTATCGGAGGCTCATGGATAAGGCAATGTTTTTTTTGGTAACTCAGGCAGTCGAAATCTTTGTTGTTTCCATGTTTGTTTTATTCTTATTCTATTTTTTGGTCGGCCGGCATCTTCACGCCATCGCTGTTTACACCAGGTATCTGGATATCAACCACACAGACACT
This sequence comes from Deltaproteobacteria bacterium, assembly GCA_015233625.1. Lineage (GTDB taxonomy): Bacteria > Desulfobacterota > JADFXK01 > JADFXK01 > JADFXK01 > JADFXK01. The sequence continues at coordinate 3,141 of JADFXK010000168.1, forward strand.
CCTCTGGTCATCGACCGCGTGATGCGCCGGAGTTCTAAAGAAGACGAACTGGACCAGGTGGTCTTTTCCGTCAACGAAATGCGGTCTAATCTTATAACCTTATATCAATCTTTAGAAAATAACGTGGAGAAGCTCAAGATAAATATCGCCGAGCGCAAACAGGCGGAGAAGTCTCTACGGGAAAGCGAAGAACGGTTCCGATCCCTCGTTCAAACCACATTGAGTGTCATCCTCTACCTCTCTCCGGACGGTCGAATCCTTGAATTCAATCCGGAGGCAGAACGTCTCTACGGCCGCAAACGAGAAGAAGTGCTGGGTGAGAACTATCTTGAGTTATTCATTCCAGAGGCCATCCGAGACGTAGTTGCCGCCGAAATCAAAAGGGTATTGGCGGGTGAACCGACCAGAGGCTTTGAAAACCCGGTCATGTCGTCAGACGGCACCGAGCGAATTCTGGTGTGGAATGTCAATCGGAACCTCGACGCCCAGGGCCGACCCACCGGGATCATTGCAGTCGGGCAGGACATCACCGAGCGCAAGAAGGCGGAAGAGGGGCGCCTGGCCCACCTGCACTTTCTGGAAAAACTGGGCCGAGTAGATCGGGCCATCCGGCAGGCCGGCGACGTCGAACAGATGCTGTGGGATGTCATCAAAACTGTCTATTCGATCTTCGACTGTGACCGCATCTGGCTGTTTTATCCGGGCGATCCGGATGCTCCCACCTTTCGGGTTCCGGTCGAGTACACCAGACCTGAGTATCCTGGAGCCGCGGCCTTAAATATGGAAATACCAATGCCTCCGAGCATGGCCAAAGATATCCGGAAAGCCCTGGCTTCCGAGAACCCTCTAACCTTTACGAACCACACTGAGAGACCGGTAAACCAGGCCACCGCCGAGCAGTTCGGGGTTCAGGCCCAGATGTTCACAGCCATTCACCCCAAGGTGGGGAAAGCCTGGATGTTCGGGATGCACCAATGCTCTTATCCGCGCCTTTGGATGGAGGAAGAGGTGAGACTCTTCAAAGAAATCGGCCGCCGGATGGCCGATGGGCTCAGCAGTCTCTTGTTCCTCAGAGACCTGCAAGAGAGCGAGGAAAAACTGCATTCCACCCTGGCCTCGATGGACGATTTAGTATTTGTATTAGATAAAGACGGCATATTCCGCGACTACTTCCAACCGGCGGACGTCCACGATCTGTCTGCGCCTCCGGCCGCGTGCTTGGGCAAATCCTTTAAGGAAGCTTTGCCGCCTTACATTGCAGAACCATATGATAACGCCATCCAGGCCGTGAAAGATTCCGGCGTCGTGCAGCAACTCGACTATTACATGGAAGTGGCAGGTGAAATCAGGTGGTACAGTGCTAAGGTTTCGATGCGCAAGGACGCCTTAGGTGGGTTTGCCGGTGTCACCGTAGTGGCCCGAGACATCACCGAACGCAAGTGGGCCGAGGAAGAATTGAAAAGGCATCGGGATCATCTAGAAGAACTGGTTGGAGAACGAACGGCCGAGTTGATCGTAGCCAAAGAAAAGGCCGAAGTGGCCAACCTGGCCAAGAGTACCTTCCTCTCCAGCATGAGCCACGAACTCCGCACTCCACTCAATGCCATTCTGGGTTACGCTCAGATACTAAAACGGCAGGACAACCTGACGGAAGGGCAAAGGCATTACCTGGACATCATGCACGATAGCGGTGAGCACTTGCTGACGCTGATCAACGACATCCTTGACCTGAGCAAAATCGAGGCTCAGAGGATGGAAACCCAAGACGCGCCATTCAATTTGTCCGTGGTTCTTCGTCAGGTCCTAAATATCGCCAGGGTCAAGGCCGAGGAAAAGGATCTAACCATTCATTATGATACCATTACCCCCCTTCCGGAGCACGTCCGGGGTGATGAACGCAAGCTCAAACAGATCCTGCTCAACCTGTTGGGCAACGCCGTCAAATACACGCATCGGGGCGGGATCATTTTGCGGGTGGGTTATGACCAGGCCAAATCCAGGTCATTTCGCTGTGAGGTTGTCGATACCGGAATAGGGATTACCCCAGACAAACTGGAAGTGATCTTTGAACCGTTTACCCAATTGCCGGCTGACGGTCAGACCGGTGAGGGAAGCGGCTTAGGGTTGTCCATAACCCAACGGCTGATGGCCTTAATGCAAGGTAAGATGGAAGTGAAGAGCGAACTGGGCCGGGGAAGCACCTTTTCGGTGGAATTGGCCTTGCCACCCGCGGTGGAGGCCGGGCGGTCAGCGAGGCCGGCGGAACAGGTCGTTCTGGGATACCAAGGGCCACGAAAAAGCATTCTGGTGGTCGATGACAACATCACCAATACCTCGATGCTGGTTTCCATGCTGGAGCCGTTGGGGTTTGAGGTCACGACAGCGGAAAACGGGCGAGAGGCGGTGCGTCAGGCTTTGGCCCGAAGGCCGGATATGGTGCTGTTGGATTTGGTCATGCCCGTGCAAGATGGGTTGGAAGCGGCTAGAGAAATGAGGCAATACCACGAGTTGAACCAAACCCGGATTGTCGGCGTCTCGGCCACGGTTTCCGACAGTGCTCGCAAGGACGCGTTTGTGGCCGCTTGTGATGATTTCGCCATTAAACCGATTCGGGTCGAGCAACTGCTGGAGAAGATCCAGTCGCACCTTCAGATCGTGTGGGAGACGGCCCCATCGGGAGGATCGGCGGCTGGTCTGGTCATGGCTGAAGAGGTCCTGGCTTCAGTCAAAGTACCACCTCCCCACATCCTTGAGGCCATCCGACAAACCGCTGAACGAGGCGATTTTGGCGGACTGGAAAAGAAATTAGACGAGCTGCCGGCGGCCGACGCCGTCTACACCAATTTTTGTAATCTCATCCGCCGGTATGCCGAGCGCTATGATGAGGACGGAATTATAACTTTTCTTGATAGCCTGAGAAAAGAGTAGTAAGGGCTGTGGTGAATACTGGTCAAGCCGCAGGTATTGTGTTTAATTCCATGGCATAACAGCAATTCTAATTTTGGAATCCCGCCCATCTTTTTTTTTCGGACAGGATTAACAGGATTGTCTGGATTATCATGACCCATAAATCCTGTTAATCTTGTTAATCCTGTCAAAATTAGAATTGCTGATGGCATAAAGAACTAGTTGATATCTTAATAAGTCTATGGTATTATTTTATGGTATCTTTATTGTCAGCACGCCCCGTCTCCTCCAACCGATAGAAAAGTCTATCGCATATTCTCACACGAAAATTCGTAGGGCCTTTATCCCCACCCGACCATGAAACGGATCCTTTGGCTTGGTTTCTCGGCCGGGCCCGAGAAAGGCGGTGGCTAACCAGCAACTCCAAGTCTTTTCCGTCGACAAACCGCCGGCTCTGTATTACCTGTACAAGATCAACCTTGAAGGTGAATTCCGTCAGTTGCTTAACCTCTAGACCGGAGAGTTTCGCCGCGCCATGAACATAGGCAATATCGATCTGTTCCACAGACGTATGGAAGCAACATGATAAGCGATCTTCCGAGGAACCGACAATGAGGGATGCAGACAGAACCAATGAGCAATCAGTATCTAAATTCGGCCGGATGGCCGAAATGACTATGGCCCAAGTAAACATATCGCCCTCAAAAATGAAGAGCAGAGGCCCTTGGCTGTCTCTTCTCATCGCCGTACTGGTGGCGTGGTTCGCTACTCCCGCCAACGCTCAGGAGTTTCGGGTTGGGGTCCTGTACTGGTCCATGGGTATTCCAGGCCAGGTTGCCATGCGAAAAGGGCTGGAAGCCGAGGCGAAGAGCCTAAACAAGACTTCGATAGCAGATGGTAAGCCGGCGGTGAAACTTGAAATACGCGTTGCCGGAGATGGAGAGACGGGCATTGAGAACCAAATCCGGCAAATGTATGAACTGGTTGCGATGCATGTCGATGCGATAATCGTCCAACCCACTGACAATGCGGCCCTGGCGGCGCCGCTTCGAGCAGCAAACAAGGCCGGCATACCGGTTGTGGCCTATGATCAATATATCAGCGGAGGAATTCTTGCCGCATACCGAACCTCCGACAATTATCAAGCCGGATATCTTGATGGTGAATACATATCATCCCGTTTCCCCCGGGATAAAGAGATTCACCTGGTGTTGGTGGAGTACCCTCACGTTTCATCCACTGTAGAGCGGGTTAATGGTTTTCTTGATGCATTAAAAGAAGCAGGGCTCCGGCACAAGATCTTAAAATCCTATTCTGCGGTCGAACCCGTCGGCGGACAAAAAGCGGCAAACGATATCCTGCGTGATTTTCCAGAGACCGGAAGCATTGATGTTGTGTTCACGGTCAATGACGGAGGCGGCCTGTCGGTAGTGAGAGGACTGTCCGAAGCAGGGCGAGGCGAAATCGTCGTGGCCACCATCGACGGCGATCCTGCCTCGGTGGAGAATATCAAGGCCGGACGCTTGACAGTCATTGACTCGGCGCAATTCTGCGGCCCGCTGGGAGCCGAGGCGATGAAGGCCGCATTTGGAAAGCTAACCGGGGGCGATCCTCCATACCATGCGCTTGTGCCGGTATTTCCGATCACACGGGAAACCCTTGGTTTCTATCCAGGGTGGGACGGTCCGATTCCTGCCGGGTTCATAAAGCCATGGAAAAGCCGGGTTCCCCGATGGCAGGGAGGCATTGGGATCGTGAAGCAATGAATCGGCACAGGGGAAAGGGAAACGAGTTGAGACGAGAAGATAGAATCCCAGGGCATGTTAACCGGAAGCTCGCTCTGAGTTTTGGCGCGGTCGTGTTGCTGCTGATGCTTACCACCTCCAGTATTTCCTGTTTTCTTTTTGCCAAAATGAACACAAAGAACGAAGATCGTTTGTCCGGCGCGATTGCCACCATCCTGGGCGAGTCTATCACCCGAATAAGCTTCTCGGGCAAGTATCATACACGTTTGATGGTCGAGAAAATTCAGTCTCTGGGTCCGGACCTGGCGTATATATCGGTTGAAACCAAAGACGGGCTCGTCCTGGCGCACAGCGATCCGGCAAAAGACGACACCTCCATGATGGAGAAGGAGGATGTGGATTTGCGCAATCGGAGTCTGGACACTGGAAAGCTTGCCGTAGGAAAGCGCGTCCACGGAGGGAAAACTTTCAAAGAGGCTGTTCTGCCCTATAGGAGCGACCTTGATACCCAAATGGTCGGAGTAGTGCGTATCGGTTTCAACACAGAGGAAGCTCATGAAGAGCAACGGACAAACCTCCTCAAACTATTGATCCTGGTTTCAGCATTGACCGCCATTGCCATATGGGGCGTCCTCGTCCTTAGTAGACATTTTGGTGGCACGGTCTACGCTCTTGCGACACAATTGCAGGGCATTTTGAATCATGCGCCTTTAGCGATATGCATAAGTGACAAGGCCGGCAGGGTCCCGGCATTTAGCCTGGAGTTTGAGCGGCTCTTGGGTCGCCCGTCAGTCGAACGGCCATTGAACCTGCTTTTAGAAGAATGCCTTTCCAATTCCGATGCCCAACGCCTCGCGGGGTTTGACCGTGAAGTTTTTGAAAACTGCGTCAATAAGGAACAGGATTTGGAGCTTGATATCCAGGGCCGTTTCTGCGCCTGGCATGTCAGCAA
>JADFXK010000169.1 GCA_015233625.1 Deltaproteobacteria bacterium
ATTTTGGAGAAATCGAGGACGTCGTTGAGTACGACAAATAGGGCATCGGTGGAGGCTTTGGTCAGACGGAGATAATTCAACTGCTCAGCACTTAAGTCCGTCCCCAGCATCAAGTCGGTCATCCCGATAATGCCGTTCAACGGGGTCCGGATTTCGTGACTCATATTGGCCAGGAAGGCACTCTTGGCCAGATTGGCCGCCTCGGCCGTTTGGCGGGCCTTATGCAGGGCGTCTTCCGTCTCCTTTAATCTGGTGATGTCAATGGATAACTGCAGGGCCCCTTCAATATTACCGTGTCCGCTAAAGATGGGCACAGTGTCTATCTTTAGGAAATGGCCGGTTAACTGATATTCCTGGGGCGTAGATAGGCGGCTGTTGGGTTGTCCGGTGGCCAGCACCTCGGGGGTCAGACATTCGAGGCAGATGTCCGGTCGACCCCTGATAACTTCATAGCATTTTCGCCCAATGACCTCATCTTTGGTTAACCCAATGACCTTGAGAAGTTGCTTATTTATATCCACAATGCTGTAATCGGTGTCAATTACGTTGATCAACCCCGGAATGGCGCCAAATATGGCCTTTAGTTTAGCCATTTCTCGTTTTAAACTGGTCTCGACTAGCTTGCGTTCGGTGATGTCCCGACCCACCGACTGGAATTCGACAATTCGGCCCTGGTCGTCGAACAAGGCTCTAACGCTCCATTTCAGCCATTTGGTCTGATCAGTGGCGGCCACCCGATGTTCAATGGTCGTCAATGGATTCTCCGGGGCCAGAGAATCCAGGCGAGTTTCGAACTGTCGGGCGTCCTCGTGTGAGATATATGGATACACCACCCGGCCGGGCAAGTCGTCCGGCGACTGTCCAAAGAACCGGCAAAAGGCTTGATTGACAAAAGCGATTTTGCCTTCCTTCGAGAAACGGCAGATGAGGTCGTCTTGATCGTTAACAATTGCTCGGTAACGGCTTTCGCTTTCTTGCCGCGCTTGCTCGGCCTGTTTTCTGCCTGTTATGTCTACAAAGGCCGTCAGGAAGGCCGGCTGGCCATGGTGATCGGAGCGGGAGACAAAGGCTTCCAGCCAGCGCACCTCCTGGTCTTTGCGGATCAGCCGAAACTGGTAATTGCTGGGTTCCTGCCCGCCCTGGCTGCGGCTGAGGTAGCGTTGCATCACGGTGGGTCGATCTTCGGGATGGATCAATTCGTACGGATCACCCGGCGGCAAGGAAGTCAACTCCTCGATGGTATAGCCGGAAATGGCGGCCATAGCCGGGTTGGCCAGCACAATCTGAGGAACTTCACCGGTAATGATCATGATCCCCTGCAAAGACTGTTCAACTAATATCCGATATTTTTCCTCGCTTTCCCGCAGGGTGGTTTCCGCCTGCCGCTGCTCGGAGATGTCCCGGACATAGGCGAGGTTGTATTCATGGCCTTCAAACTCAAAGTAGTTGATCTTTACTTCCACTGGAAATATTCGGCCGTTCTTGTCCCGATGGCGAGTGACGTGGATTAACCAACCGTGCTCTTTCACTTTTTCCCAATGATCGGGCCACATTTCGGGTGGGAAATCCGGGTTGACGTCAGCCACGCTCAAGGTGAGTAATTCCTCTCGGGAGTAACCCAATGAGGTGCAAGCAGCCCGGTTAGCGTAGCTGAAACGCCCATCCGGGCCGATCCAAAAGGCGGCGTCGGAAGCCATATCCAGCGAAGATTGGGCCAATTTTATCGTTTTTTCTAAGTGTTGTTGGGGCAGACGGTCTCTATTCCGGTCAATCAATTCTGATAGGGCGGCCTGAATAGCGTTGAGGTAAGCTTCCTGAGGATCCTTGACCAAATAATTATTAACGCCGGATCTTAAGGCCGTCACGGCCAGACTCGCCGACCCCGAGCCGGTTTGCATAACTAACGGAAATAAAAACCCCTTATCGCGTATTTTGCGACAAAGCTCCAGGCCGTTCATTCCGGGCAATTGATAGTCGATTACGCCGATATCGAATATGGACGAAGATTCCTCAAGCAAGGCCAAGGCGTCCTCGGCCTTCTCCACTTCCGTTATCTGGTGAGCTACGCGGCATCTCTTAACTACCCGGCGAAAAGCCGCCCGGTCATGTTCGTTGTCTTCCACCAGAAGGATGCGCACCGGTTTGGTCGTTACGTCAACATTCATCCGCCACCTCGTGTGTCTTATGACCAGACGCCCAGGTCATGGTCATAATTGGCGTTTTACTTGGCCTGTTCCCCGGAATTCGATGTCAATTCAGATCTTATTTTAAAGTTGGCCGGTTGAAGCGTAATTATTTTTTATGGTCGCCACAGGAAAAGTCCGGTGGACGGGTCGAGGCCGCGGATCAATGGCTCTCCGGTCAGTTCGATGATGGTATACTCACAGGCAAAGATATTGGTCCCAGCCATCACGTGTCCTGACCAGGTGCTCCCATCTCGGTCACCAAAGTTGGCATGGAGATGGACAAACGGCAGGCCGTCTTTCAAGGAAATATTCCCCTGGCATGCGGTCAATTCCAATTCCCGATCAAAGACAACTTCGCAATAACGTTTCTCAACCTGGTCATAGAAGCCGATGTTAGCCTGGGTTACCGCGCCCAAAGCCCAGACCACTCCCAAGGAAAGGTTCTTTTCCCGGCATAATTGGGTCAAAAACTCCAGCAGATCGCCGCCCTGGGGTACCCGGCCCATCAGCACCCTCTTCATACCGTATTCAATACCGTCCATATTTGCACCTCATTAAGCAGACGAAGTGTCAGCCCTTATGGGGTTGATCAAGTCGCCTCCCCTTGATCCATCGTGTTGGTTATTTAGTATTTGTTGTCTGTTTAGCCCATCTGACGGTCATCCCTGAAATAATGTTCGACGATTCAAAATTCTCCATATCACAAAAAGAAAATAAAGTGGAACAAAAATGCGATATTTTCTTATCAACTATGATCGACGGCTGTTATCCGTTATATCAGGTCTCCTTAAACCAGAGTAAAAGACCATTTTATCGTGATTCAATGGCATAATATATGGCATAAAATTTTCTTAACACTGACTTAATACCCCATTAACGATTCAGTCAGCATCCGGGACCAAGAATCTAACCAGAATCCTATTTGCGTAGGAGCGTCCCGCCGCGGTATAATCAGGGCTTTTGTCGGCCGGGACCGCACGTGGGAGGTCGGTCGGTTGTCCAACATCCCCTTGACTTTATCTTTGGGCACCTGTAGAAGTGATACATCTCCAACTTTTTGATCGCGGGGTGATTCATTCGACGCCAACGGTGTTATAATAGAGGAACGCAAGGAAGTTACGGGCTCTGCCTTGGCGTCGCTGTGCCCGCCTGATCAAAAGGAACGTAATGAAGAGATTGTTAGAAGGCGCCGGCACCTGGTATTCCATTTGGCATTATAAATGGTCAGTGACCAGACTGACTCTGGCCTGATGCCCGCTCGTATGCAGAAGAGGAGGACCGAGACAATGACCACATATTTGGAACCGATTGAAGGACAATTGTTACTAAGCAACCCGTATGATGCTGCCTACATGGACGCGACGATTCTTTCATTGTATGAAATAGTGGGCAAACCACTGTGCGTGGCTTCGGACGATGGCCAGAAGGTCTATGATCAAATCGCGGCCGCCTTAAGGGTGGGGCGCAAGATAGTTCTTTCCTTTCATGATGTTGCTTTTCTGACTGCAGCTTTCTTGCATACGGCCATTGGCCAACTCTATGGTTCGTTTCCTGAGGAAGACATCCGGGCCAACATTCAAGTGACTGATATAGAGCCGGATGATTTGGTTCTTCTGGAACGTGTAGTCGATTCCGCTAAGGCCTACTTAGAAGATCCGGGACGGTTTAGGGAGACGATAAGGAACGTATTGGAGGAGGAGGATGATTTTTAAGGCTATTCAGATTAATCATTATCCTTATTTCCGCGAACGATGAGGTTTTCATAGACGCTAATGTCTGGCTTTATGTATTCTGCCCGCGTTGTGATAGTGGATGGAAGACAAAGGTATATTCTGAGGCATTGGCCAAGATCCTCGCCGCTGGAAGTAAAGTCTTTGTTGATGTGCTCGTTATTTCTGAATTCATGAACAGGTACTCACGAATGGAATTTGAATCCCTGAAAAATATATCAGGAATAACGGAGTTCAAGACTTTTCGTAATAGTAGCAGATATTTTAACATAGCTAAAGTCATAGCCAATGATGTACGGCGGGTTCTGAGTTACTGCCAGGTCACGAGCAGTGGCTTGGAAAAAATGGATATGGGTTTGCTTCTGGATCATTATGAAAAAGAACGCCCTGATTTTAATGACATGGTAATAGCCGAACTGTGTCAGGTTAGAGGGTTGAAGATGATTACCCACGATGGCGATTTCAAGAAATACGGCATCACGGTGTTGACTGCCAATAAAACTTTACTGAGTTGAGAGCCATGCTTTTGTCTTTTCGGCTCCTTTAGCATAGTAACTCAGTGTCATCAGCGCAAGCGCAAGAATAATTCTACATCATAGCATGGAGGTGCGATATGAAAAATGTTGAAATGACTGTGGTAGACAATATCTTGACCATTAAGGTGGACTTGACCCAGGAATTTGGGCCTTCGTCATCAGGCAAGACCATTATCATTGCCTCGACTGAAGGCAATGCCGTTATCCCCGAGCGGGAAGAGAAGGTCGGTTTGAACGTATTTAAGAAACCGGGAAAGATGCCGTCTAAAACCTGAGATGCTCCGACACCCATTTCTAGTCAAGACAGCCGAAACCATCGAACTCTTCCGAATGCTCCGACCAGGCGAGAAAGTTATGGCGGGAGTCTCCGGCGGACCTGACTCTACGGCCATGCTCCACGCCTTAAACGAACTTAAGTCGGCTTATGGAATCAGCCTGGTCGTCTGTCACCTGCATCACGGGCTGCGCCATGAGGCCGAGGCGGAAATGATGATGGTCCAGGCGATGGCCGAAGAGCTGGGGCTCCTCTTTTGGGGTAAACGGGTGAATGTGGCTGCCGCGGCTAAACATAGGAACCTGGGTATTCAAGAGGCCGCCCGGCAGGTCAGGTATGAGTTCTATGAGGAAATTAGGCAATCCCAGGGCGGACACAAGATCGCGGTAGGACACACGGCTGATGATCAGGCTGAGGAAGTGCTCATGCGGCTCATCCGCGGCTCCGGCCCGGCCGGCCTGGCTGGTATCCCTCCGGTGCGGGACGGGACAGTGGTCAGGCCGATCATCGGCTGCACCAGGGCGGAGGTCTTGAATTATCTCCGCTCCCTGGGGTTGCGTTATGCCGAAGACGTGTCCAATCGGAATGAAAAATATCTCCGGGCCAGGGTCCGGGCGCGATTGTTGCCTTTGTTGAAGGACAGCTTCAATCCAGACATGACGGCCACCCTGGTCCGGACCGCCGGGATCATGGCTGAGGCCCATGACTACCTGGCCCAAGAGGCACTCAAAAGAATCCCTGAACTGGCCACTCCGGCCCCCAACGGCTCCGGCATCCGGTTGGACGTGTCGCTCCTTCTGAAAGAGCACCCGGCGATTCAAACCGAGATCATCCGTCAAGCCTTGAAGTCGGTCAAAGGAGATCTCCGCAGTCTGGGTTATGTTCACGTCCAGGCCGTCCGAGGACTGCTGGACAAATCACCGGGAGAAAAGAAACTGTGTTTGCCCGCCGGGGTGACGGTGATAAAATCATATAATCACCTGTTCATTCAGGCGGATTCAGGAGCGGCCACACAGGAATTTACCTATCCGGTCGTTATCCCCGGCCGGGTGGAGATCCCGGACACCGGCGCGGCTCTGTCCTTTGGCGTGTCAGTCACCATTCCCCAAGATTCGTTGACGGAACGCTCAAACCAGGTGGTGCTGGATTATGATCGGCTGCCCTCACCTCTGGAGGTTCGGAATTTTCGTCCGGGAGACCGAATCATGCCTCTGGGCCTGGGCGGGACGGTCAAGCTCAAGAAGCTATTCATTGATCTGAAGGTTCCTCGAGCCACCCGGAAGTCTTTGCCTCTCCTGGCTCATGGAGGAGAGATCCTGTGGGCTCCGGGCCTCCGACTCTCAGACCGAGTCAAGGTGGTCCCGAAGACCAAGAATTTTCTTTTCGTCCAATACTTTCCGGCGCACCTTCCAGACTGTCGGCCACTCTCCAGCGGCCGGAAATATTTCTGAAAGGAAGCTCTTTCCATTTGCGGTGGGGAGGAAAACCTGATAAAATAATTCAGCGGACGGATGATATATTCCGGGAAAACATTACCCGGCAGCCACAACATTAATTCTTCTGGGGGACGGGCTATATGCAGAATATGAAGTTGGGCACTAAGTTGATTGGTGGCTTTATCATCGTGGCTGTTGTTACCCTGGTGGTAGGGTTCATGGCGGTTAGGGTGACGAGCAGGCTGAGCACGGACTTGGGTGAGGTATGCGAAGATAGCCTGCCCAGTATTCAGACCTTGCTCACCATGCGGCTGGCGACGGAATCGATTCGAGTCGTCCAACGGACGCTGATGATTCCCGGACTAGACCCCAAAGACCGGGAACGTCAGTATGAAAACCTGAATAAAGTCCGGGAGAATTATCAAATTGCTTGGAAGAAGTATGAAGCCTTGCCGCGTGGGCCGGAGGAAGAAGAGCTTTATAAGCGGTTTGTGACCGCCTGGGCAAGTTTTAAAACCGAAAATGATAAGTTTTTTCAGTTGAGCCAAGAGTTGGCCAAGATAGATATAGTAGACCCGACGCAACTGGTCAAGTCTATCGAACAATTTGTGGGAGATCATTACAGGCTGGTCGCCAATATGTCCATGATGGTGCTGGCTAAAGGTGAAGTTGCCGGTGGTGAAGACCCCACCCAGTGTGCCTTTGGTAAGTGGATGGCCGGTTATAAGAGTGAGAACGCCAAGATTACTGAGGCGTTAAAGGAAACCGTCTCACCCCATAATGCCTTCCATCAGACAGTAAAGAAAATCAAAGAGATGGTCAATAAAGGCGAGATGGAATCAGCCGTTAAGGCCTATGTGGAGGAGTTGCTCCCCGGCTCACGGGAGGTTGTCAAGCATTTTGACGTCATCAAAACAGAGGCGAAAAAGGCGGAGGATATCTATCTCCAGATGAACAAGCAGGCCATGGTGACAACTTTTGAGAAACAAAAGGAGGTCTTGCCGCTTTTAGATCGCCTGGTGGAGTTCAATAGCAAGGCCGTGGCTGAGACCCAGCAAAGAGCCAAACATGATTCAAACCTGGCCAAACTCATTTCACTAGTGGGTATGGGCGCGGGCTTTGCGGTGGCCTTGGGATTGGGGATTTTCTTGACTTTGTCCATAACCAGGCCGATCAATCGGGTGATTGAAGGTTTGATGAACGGGTCGGAACATGTCACCTCGGCCGCCGGCCAACTCACCTCGGCCAGTCAATCTCTGGCTTCCGGGGCATCGGAACAAGCGGCTTCACTGGAAGAGACATCCGCCTCTTTGGAGGAAATGTCTTCCATGACCAAAAGGAATGCGGAAAACGCCCAGACAGCCAATCAGGTTATGGCCCAGGCGACGGGTACCGTGAAGCAAGCTGCCTCGTCCATGACTGCATTGACCAAAGCCATGGAAGAGATTTCCTCGGCTAGCCAAGAAACCTCAAAGATTATTAAGACAATCGATGAAATCGCTTTCCAAACCAACTTGCTGGCTTTGAACGCGGCGGTGGAAGCGGCCAGAGCTGGAGAGGCGGGCGCGGGGTTCGCCGTGGTGGCGGACGAGGTCAGGAATCTGGCCATGCGGGCGGCGGACGCGGCCAAGACGACTGCCACCCTGATTGAAGGGACGGTCAAGAAGATCGCCAATGGATCGGAGATGGTCAACAGCACCAATCATGCCTTTTCTCAGGTCGCCCTTGACGTTTCCAAGGTGGAAGGCCTGATGGCGGAGATAACCCTGGCCTCCAATGAACAGGCTCAGGGGATTGAGCAGACTAATCATTCTATGGGAGACATGGACAAAGTGGTGCAGCAAACCGCCTCCACCGCGGAGGAGTCCGCTGCCGCGTCGGAAGAGTTGAGCGCCCAGGCGGAGCAGATGAAGGATATGGTCGGCGAACTGGCCCACTTAATTAGAGGCAGCGGACATAAGCCAGTCGCCGTCAAGGCCAAAATCGCCCCTATTTCCCGGCCAAAGGTTGGAATTGAACAGTCCATTCCCGCCAAACATGAGCGTCAGAAGAAATTGGTCGTTCACCAGGCCCGCGAAGTCAAGCCGGGACAGGTCATCCCGATGGATGATGATTTTAAAGATTTTTGATCGTTCCTCGTTCCTCGTTCCTCGTTGCTGGTTGCTGGTTGCTTGTTACTTGTTGCCGGTTACTGGTTTCAAGGCAGGGACAAGTACTTGATGGCGTAGGATAACGTGATAAAAAATTGACATAATTAACTTGTTACATGACTCATCTCGCCATCGGCGAATCGCAGCCTGAGGAAAGACGCATCCAAATGCGTTACGATTCTAAATTAACGGCATCGGCTAATTACCGGCTCCCGGTTGTGAACTTAATGATTCATTTGTGAAAACACCTTTAACAAGCAACGTGCAACAAGCAACCAGCAACGTGCAACCCAATGCCATTAACTTAAGATTTCCGGCTTGGTTTTCGCATTACCCAGGGTGGCGCTTCGCTGACCCTGGGCTAGATTGTTTTTCCCCTTCGGGGAAATGTGCTTAGCCAACCGGAACGAGCTGA
>JADFXK010000016.1:0-468 GCA_015233625.1 Deltaproteobacteria bacterium
TACCCACCAACGCCAACCTCCAACAGGGGATAACTACCTGGGCCAAAGATGCAGATGACTTGATCGTCTACCTTGTTGATCACGGTGGGAACGGGACATTTAGGCTGAGCGGCACAGAGACATTGTCAGCGGCAGACCTGAATACCTGGCTGAATCAGCTCCAAGCAGGTATCTCAGGAAAAATTATCGTGATTTACGACGCCTGTGAATCCGGGAGTTTCTTGCCCAACCTGATCCCGCCACAGGGAAAACAACGGATTGTGATCTCCAGCACTTCACCCGGAGAGAGCGCCTATTTCATCTCTCAAGGATCGATATCATTTTCCAACTACTTTTGGACTCAAGTCTTTAACGGACTCAATGTCAAAGACGCCTTTGACCTGACCAGGGAGGCTATGGGTTACACCACCGGATCTCACCATCCCATGCTTGATGATAACGATAACGGGGTGGGCAATGACTCCGGTG
>JADFXK010000016.1:493-24238 GCA_015233625.1 Deltaproteobacteria bacterium
GAACTCGGACCAATGGTAGCGCCCCTATAATTGGGGGCGTCTCTCCCGCCCAGACTATCAATGGAACCACCGGAGCAATCCTCTCCGCTACAGGGGTGACCTCTAGTGACGGCATTGCCCGAGTCTGGGCGGTAATCAGGCCGCCGGATTTCTCTCCCGGTCCCTCGGATAATCCCGTTCAGGGGTTGCCGTCCATTGACTTAAAGCCGCTGGATAATAATCGGTATGAAAACACCTATACCGGGTTCAACGTCAAAGGAACTTACCAGGTAGCCATCTATGCCATGGATCGGATCGGGAATACCTGTGTCCCCAAATTAACGACGGTATCCGTTGAAAATCCATTGCGACGCAAGGCGATCATTGTGGCCGGCGGTCCGGAAACAGATCCCCTGTGGCCGGCTGTTCAAAAAAGCGCGGGGCAAGCTTTCGACTCATTAACCTTTCAGGGATACACCAAGGATGACATCTACTTCTTGAGCCCGGTTAGTTTTTCCTCCGGCGTGTCGGGACTGCCCAGTATAAGTAATATCAGTTATGCGATCCAAACCTGGGCCAAGCAAAACACTCAAGATTTGGTTATATATTTGGTCGGCACCGGACAGAAAGGGTCATTTCAACTTAGTCTAAAAGAGTCTTTGGCGGCCACCGATCTAAAAGTCTGGTTGGATAACCTGCAATCGACAATTTCCGGCAAAGTAGCGGTGATCTATGACGCCTGCCTGTCCGGGAGTTTTATCCCCTTACTAACGCCACCCCAAGGGAAAGAACGTATAGTCATTACCAGCACAGCCGGTAATGAGGCAGCTAATTTTCTTTCTCAAGGAGATATATCTTTCTCCAAATTTTTCTGGGGGAAGGTGGCTAACGGGGCCAATGTCCGGGATGCCTTTCTAGTTGCAAGCCAGGCCGTCAACTTTCTGGGCCGGGGTCAGACCCCTTATTTAGATGATAATGGCAATGGGATAGGCAATGAAAAGGCCGATGGGGCGTTGGCCAGGGGTTATACTATCGGCGGGGGAATCATGTTGGCTGCCGATAATCCAATGATCGGGACCGGATCACCCGAACAGACCATCTCCGGCCCATCTGCCGTGATCTGGGCTAAAGATGTGACCACCACTGGTACTATAGACCAGGTTTGGGCCATCATTACACCTCCCAACTATAGTCCTCAACCTTCTGATCCGGTGATAGACTTACCGATGTTGGTCTTAAATCCGGCCGGAGGCGGCATGTATCAAGGAATGTATAATGATTTTTCTCTACCAGGTAGGTATATAGTCAATGTTTTCGCCAAAGACACCAAAAACCTGATATCTAATTCACTAGCTACCACGGTTATCCAATCGGGTGGAAGTGCCAATTCAGTCAACGGGATCTGGACCGGCGCCAATGGGGCCAAACTGTATCTTCAAGCGTACGACAAAAATGACGCCATGTGTTTGCTCTCAAAAGACGGCAGAAATATAATTGCCTTTTACGATGAAAAACTGGAGAATAATGTTTTTGAAGGCGGAGATATCCATAGTGGTGGAAAAAGCTACCGCATCAAAATTAACTTTGCATCACCGACCCAAGGCAGCTATACTCTAACCAATCAAAACACCGGCAAGGGGCAGTCAGATTCCCTAACCATTTTTCCCAAGGCCGAAGTCAACATTACAACCGACGGTATCTGGCAAGCCACACCGGATACATCCCAGAAGTTCTACTTCCAGCGGTACACTGGCGGCGGTGCCTTGCTCTTGCTCAGTAATGACGGTGTCAAGTGTGAAGTCTTTTATGATAAATCGGCAACCTCATCCCTGTTCTCCGGCTGGGACATATACGGGCAAGGGATCAATGCTTCTTTTAGCTTCAGCGGTGCGGTCAGCGGCCAAGTTTCCCGCGCCACCAGCGACGGGAATAAGACGACATGGAGCGTGAACAAGTTAAGTTCAGCAAAGTAAATTAATCATTGGTTATCTCAGCAGAAGTAGTAATGATCGTTCACGACTAACAACCGTGCGGTTAAGTCCTATGGACCGCATCAGGGCCTCAGGACTAGATTATGCCGTAACCTTTATTGGAGCAGTTATGGCCGAATTCCCCACCCGAGAGTTTTACAAAAATCAGGTCATCTTTAAGGAAGGGTCGGAAGGTAATATGGCCTATATCCTGACCAGTGGGTGCGTGGAACTCTCAGTGACCGTGAACAACCAAAACCTGGTTATCGCCACCCTGAATCCGGTGACTGTATTTGGGGATATGGCTTTAATACTAAGGGACCATCGGAGGACGGCTACGGCCACGGCGCTGGGCTATTCAGAGGTGGTGGAAATAAACAAGAGTAGTTTCGAGGGGTGCTTGAAGAATTCTCCCCAAATCATTACGACCATATTGAATGCCATCGCCGGTAGATTGCAGCAAACCACCGCTAAGTCTTTAAAGGTTCCGGATATCTTTATCGGTACCGTAGAAATCTTGAACATGTTCCGGACTCATGACAAGCAAGAATTGATCAATGACCATACGATCAATACCATCGCCAGAATACTGGTGACGGAGGCTCCCCGGATACGAAAGATCATTGACCTGCTGGCCGGCGCCAACCTGATTCAACTTAAAGACAATGGTCAGGAGCAGCATATCATTTACTTACCGGAAGAGAAGAACTTCATGGAAAAGGCCATGAGACTATATGAGAACTTTCGGGAGTTTCAACTAAATCAGAACCTCTGATAACGGATCTCCCGGAACTCTATACTGGATACTCACAGCCGAAATTCGTGACAGGTAAAGAGGTTATTCATGTCGAACCAACATAAGGGAATATCAGACCCCGCCGCGGCAACCGATGATGTTGATGGTCTGATCCGCAAGCGCCTTCGGATCGATGAGGAGCTTACCGCTAAAGCTCGCAATGTGGCGGTCATATTTACTGATATTGTGGCTTCGACCAAGACTTACGAGACCAGAGGAGACATCACCGGTCGGACCATGGTTCAGCGGCATGATGATGCCTTGTATCCGATTGTGGCTCAGTTTCATGGAGTAGTGGTTAAGTCAACCGGAGATGGGATGCTGGCCAGATTTGACGATCCGACGGCTGCCGTCAAGGCATTGGTGGCCATGCAAAAGGCCGTGGTCCAGGTCAATCAAGGCAAACACCCGGTGGACCACCTGCATGTGACCATCGGGGGCCATTATGGATTGTGCTTTGTCGAGACCAAGGATACCTACGGCGATGCCGTGAACACCGCGGCCAGAGTTAATTCCCTGGCCGGAGACGGCCAGATCTTCATCACCGAGGCCATGTATCAACAAGTCCAGCAGGACCCGACTATTTTCTGCCGGTTCCATGAATCGGCCAAGGTTAAGGGCAAGGCTGAGCCGTTAAACATTTATCAGGTCATCTGGCGAGAGGAAGAGCAGGTTGATAAACCCCGGTCTGCCGAAGGGGAGCTCACTGAAACTCCCCGTAAATCATTGCGATTGGCCGTTCGGATAGGTGAAGGCCGAATCAGAGCCAGCGCTTTTGAACGCTTAGGCGCCGAGGAACAAACGGTCCGCCAGGTGGAGGAAGTGGCGGCCGCCATGTCGGAGGTTGATGAACTGCTTAACCAGCTCACCAGGTTACTGGCCACGGTGGACGACAAAGGCCGCCTGGATAAGAAGAAGGTGGCCCGGCTGGTGGAGTACGGCAAGCGATTATACGAATTGCTGCTGCCCGAGGGCGTCAGGACCCGGCTAAAAGAGACTTCCGTGGAAGACCTGGTCGTCAGCGTGGATGACCAGTTGATTAAGGTACCCTGGGAACTACTCCATGATGGTGAGACCTTCCTGTGCCTGCGGTTTAACATGGGGCGAATCGTGGTGACCCAGCGGCCGGTGGTGGACCGGAGGCGGCAATTGCGGCCCCCCTTGAAGATGCTGGTGGCGGTCGATCCCAGCGGGGATTTAATCTCCGCCGTGGCCGAAGGGCAATTGATTAAAACCGGCATGGATCGCGTCTGGGGCAAGATTCAGTGCGAACTTTGGGATAAAGATATTACCCTGGCGCGGGTCAAGGAACACATCGAGGAATACGACCTGGTCCATTACGCGGGTCATGCGGACTATAATCAGTTTAATCCGTCCTTGTCCGGGTGGATGCTGCAGGATGGGAAATTAATCACCTCGGATATTGTCGACCTGGCCCAGACCGTGACCCTGCCCGCCCTGGTTTTTTCTAATTCTTGCCAATCGGGTCAAACTTCGGCCTGGCAGGCGGATGATTTGATTAAAAATAGGATACATGGATTGGCCGACGCCTTCCTGATGTCGGGAGTCCAGCACTATGTGGGTGCCTTCTGGAATGTTTATGACCGGCCCAGTTCCGACTTTGCCATGGAATTCTATTCCGGCCTGGTTAAGGGGATGCCGGTAGGTCAGGCCCTGCGCCAGGCCCGGTTAAAGATCATTGAACGCCACGGGATGGGAGAGGCAGTCTGGGCCGGATATATTCTTTATGGCAGTCCATCCACGGTGTATATTAGAGAAATCGGTGAGATACCCGAGGAGACAGCTAAAGACAAGGTGAGAGCCATCCCGTTCCCGATCAAGAAACGGGTCTGGCCCAAGGTAGCCGTCGGGGCGGCCGCGGCAATCGTGTTGATCTTGGTGGCTATTTGGCTTTTCAAACCATTTTTTTCGACCAGAGACGAAGGATACCGGGCCCTCAAGACCGGCAATATCGCCCTGGCGGAAGATTATTTCAAAAAATTATCCGGACAGAGCGGCTCGGCCCAGGTGGTAGGTTGGGAAGGATTGGCCGCGGTCAGGTTTCAACAAGGCAAGTATGACGAAGCCCGGCAACTGGCCCAACAAGCTTTAGGGGTCAACGCGGCCAGTCCTGGGGCCAATGTGGTTTTGGGCAAACTCCGCCTGGCCGAAGGTCAACCCGACGAGGCGCAAAAGTGCTTTGAACTGGCGGCCAGGGCGGAAAACGCTCCGGTCTGGGTGCTGGCTGAGGCCTATGGCGGTCTGGGCCGCATCAGCGCTTTCCAGAAAGACCCCAAATCTGCCTTAACTAGCTATGATAAGTCGCTAAGTTATGATCAGGAACAACCGACGGTGGCGGTGAACAAGGCGGTGCTCCTGGAGCGGGAAGGAAAATTTGAAGAGGCGGCCAGGCTATATGAAAAAGCCGCGGCGGCCAATCCCCAGGATAAGATGACGGCTCAGTTGTGGCAGAACGCCCGGCACCGGGTGGACCTGACCCGGGATCAGGAGAAGCAAAAAAAGATTGACCAATTAGTTGAAGAACTGTTGAAGCGGCAAAAGGACCAGGGTCCGGCGGCAGCCAAAGGAGCGGCCGATCAAGATACCTGGACTTCCCGGCCCTTGACTTTGTGCCAACTGGGCTTTGAGTTTCGGGGGGCGCTGCCCTCAAGGGATGGGCTGGGGGAATATCTGAATCTGCTGCTGGCCCAGAAACTAGGCCAAAGTCCCCGGATCAAGGTGGTGGACCGGGCGGTGATGGACAAGCTGTTGGAGGAGTTGAAGTTGGGTTCCTCCGCCCTGGCAGATCCCAATGCCGCCTTGAAATTGGGCCGCATTCTGGCCGCCCGGCTCCTCCTATCCGGCCAAATTCTGGCTTTTCGGAACCAGAGTATCGCCAATGTCCGGTTGGTCGATGTGGAAACCTCGGCCATCAACGGGGCGCTGCAACAAACTTTGACTGGAGATGACCTGGTTCCTCAGGTCGAGGCCCTGGCTCTGGGGGTTGAACGGGCGGTCGCCAAACATTATCCGGTGAGGGGCCGGGTCAGTTCAGTCAAGGGCGAGGTGGTGGAATTGAACATCGGGTCGGCCGCCGGGGTAGCCTCGGGTGCTTCCTTTTACCTGTTCGATGAATCAGGCCTGAACCCGGTGGGCGAGTTGCTTATCTCCCAGGTGCAGGAGAAGACTTCGCAGGCGAAGGTCTTGAAACCAGGAAAAGAAATTAAGGCCGGGATGAAAGTGGAACTTAACCCGTCCGCCGGACCGGGCAAAGTTTGATCCATAGGAAAGGACTCGGGAAATGGCTAGAATACTTGTTTACACCGTTATAATGGGACTGACGGCGCTGCTGGCCTGTGGGCCTCAGGTCGATCAGAAATACGTCAAAGACGGCAAACAGTACGGGGTGACCAAAGGCAGTTTCCGGGAACGCTGGTGGAACTTCTATGAACGGGGCGGTTCCTACACCGAGGGAAAATTCTACGCTGAGGCTGAAGCGGACTTTAATGCCGCTTTAACCCAAAGGGATCAAGACCAGCGACGGGCCAGGACTTACGGGATGCACTTTGTCGACTACTTTCCGCACCGGGAATTAGGGGTGATCTACTACTACACCAACCGGTTTGATCTGGCTGTGGCGGAGTTGGAGAAGTCTCTGGCCCAAGCTGACTCGGCCAAGGCCAAGTATTTTCTGAATCTGGCCCGTAAGGCGATGATCGAGAAACAAGGCCGGGTTCAGGCGCCGACGGTGACCATTAATTCACCCCAAGCCAACCTGGTCACCAATGCCCTTAAGTTGGAGGTGGCCGGGGTGGCCCGGGATGACACCTATGTATCTCGTGTGATTGTCAACAAAAATATGCTGTTCAACGAGCTGGCTAAGAAAGAGTTGCCGTTTAAGGCCATAGTGGATTTGAAAGAAGGAGACAACACCATTGTGGTAGCGGCCCAAAATTTGATCGGCAAGTCTGCTGAGACAACGATCAAAGTTAGGGTCGAACGGAACGGGCCGCTAATTACCGTGGATGAACCGCTCGATGGGCAGAAAGTGACCACGCCGCAGGTGACGGTGGCCGGTGCGGTGTTCGATTCAAACGGGGTGGCCGGCTTGACCATCAGCGGTCAGGAGGTGGCCCTGGGCTCCGGGCAAACGGTCAAATTTTCCCGGGTCGTCTCTCTCCGTCCCGGGATTAACCAGATCACTCTGCGGGCCAAGAATCTGGCTGGCAATGAGACGGTGGGAGGGGTGAGCGTCACCTTTGCTCCTTCTATGGCCGGCTTGCCCGAGAAGCGTCAATCGCATCCGGGATCTCCAATCCTGTTGGCTGACGCCCGGATGACCACCTCGGACGCACCGGCCTTACAATTAGCCGCGGCGAGTCCGACAGAGGCCGAGGACAAGACTCCGCCGAGCTTAAAGATAAAAGGTTTCGGCAAAAAATCCGTGGTGTTCATCGAGAGCGTTTTTCTTCAAGGGCAGGCCTCCGATGCCTCGGGAGTAGCCGCGGTGATATTGAAGGGTGAAAACCTGATCTCCCATCCCGGCCGCAACGTCTTCTTTAATCACATCATCAAACTGGACAAAGGAAATAACGACATCAAGATCTTAGCCAAAGACACCAAGGGCAACCAGGTTGAGGAACAGATTCAGATAGAGCGAAAAGTCCCAGTGGGCGAGCGAATCGGAGACCGGATGTCTATGTCGGTTTTGCCGTTTGAGATTAAGGGGGACCAACACCTGTTAGCCGACAGTGTTTATGATGCCCTGATCACTTCCATGGTTAACCAGCAAAGGTTCAACCTGGTGACGAGAGGGCCGGAACTGTTGAACATTCTTCAGGAGCAAAAGTTAAGCCGAACGGATTTGGCCGACAAGGATAAAGCCATCAAAGTGGGACGATTGATTGGCGCGGAAACGGTGTTGACCGGAGTGGTCAATGAGACGCCGAATTCGATTGAAATATTTTGCCGGGTGATAGATACTGAAACCAGCCGCATCCTGGCCGCCACCGACGTCTTCGACCAGGACAGATCGCAGCCGCGGCTTAGTTATTTGCTCGATGGTCTATCGCTTAAATTCGCCCAGGCCTTGCCGGTGACCGAAGGGAAGGTTATCACGGTCAAGGACAAAGAAGTACTGGTCACTATTGGGGCCGAGAGCGCGGTCAAGGAAGAAATGAGGATTGTCATCTTTCGGCCGGGAGAAGTAATCAAAGATCCCGATACGGGGGCGGTCTTGGGGGCCGACAATAAAGAATTGGGCCGGGCCAGGCTGACCCAGGTTATGGAAAAGTATTCCAAGTGCCAATGGATATCAAAGGACCTGCCGACTGAAGTAAAACCTAAAGATAGCGTGATAACTAGATGAGGCCGCGGGGGCGCCGGGTCGGGATGTCCTAGAGGTATCGAGGTCTGGAATGGCGATCAGTCAAAAGAGGTATCATGATGGATAATGACCGTACTGTCTTGCTGACCGAGTTGGATTTTGAGGTCCCGGACGAAGGCCGCCGAAAAGTCTTGAGTCGCTTTGCCCAAGTCAAGATGATTGGCGAAGGCGGCATGGGCGTGGTTTATTATGGATTCGACTCTCTGCTGGAACGCCATGTCGCGATCAAATTCGTAGATCGCCAGAAGATGATAACTCTGCCTCGGGAACAAGAGGTTCAGTTTCGTCAGGAATGCCGGGCCATGGCCAGGTTGCGTCATATTAATGTCCCGACTATCTTTGAGGCTGGAGAATCCGAGGGAGCCCCCTACTTTATCATGGAATATGTGGAGGGCGGTTCTCTTAAAGATATCATCTACGCTGAATCGCAACGGCCCATTTCGGAGAAACTGTCTATCTTGATCCAGGTGGGGGAGGCCCTAAAGCACGCCCATAGCCAGGGTATCGTTCATCGGGATGTGAAGCCGGACAATATCATGATCATGCCCGGCGGCCTGGCCAAGCTGGTGGATTTCGGTATCTCAAAGACAATTCACCATAAACGAGCCTTGACCAGGGATACGGACTATGTCAAAGGCTCTCCTTTTTATATGTGCCCGGAGCAAATGCTGTTCAAAGAAGTAGATCATCGGGCGGACTTATTCTCTTTCGCTGTGGTTTGTTATGAACTTTTGGCCTCACGGCACCCCTTTTTCCCCAATCCCAATGCCCGGCCGGGACAATTTACTAAGATCCGGGATATAATTTTGAATACCACCCCCCCGCCTCTGCGAACCCTGATGGACATAGGTCTGGAAGAGTCGGCCATCGCCCAGCGCGCCCTGGACGCCTTGTCCATGACCCTTTCTTTTTGTCTGGAAAACGACCCGTCCGAAAGACCGAATAGAATAGATGATCTGCTCAACGATCTTAAGCGGCTTCATCAATCTCTGCTGAAAAAGAGTCCGGTCACGCTTACGCTGATTAAACAACTGGTGAGCAAAAGACCTCCGCTGCTGGATGACTTCACTTCCCAGGATATGAAAAAGATGCTTTCCTCCGCCCGGGTCAGGACTCTTCGGGATGGCGAAATGATCTTTCACGAAGGGGATCGGGAGCCCCGGTTCTACATTGTGTCCAATGGGCAGGTGGTTATTTTCCGGGTTCGGGATGGCCGCGAAATAACCTTGAATACCTTGGGGCTGGGTGACTGTTTTGGAGAAATGGCCTTCCTGGATGATTCACCCCGCATGGCCGCAGCCCGGGCTATGGGTAGTACGGCGTTGTTTGCGGTGGATCAGGAAGTGCTAAAAGATAATAATGTTTCTTTCGCGGCCAAGTTGTACCGTAACATGGCCATTATTTTAGCCGAGAAACTCCGTGCGGCCGAGGACCGGCTCCTCCTGGGGACGGGGGTGTCAGGCGCGACTCTGGGGGGCTCCAAACGCTTTTAGCCTGATAACCTTTGATGAATGAACCAACCCCAAGGGAGCCCCGCGATGGCGGCAATCTTTACTGCCAACGTCCGAAAATCGATGAGAGCTGACCGGTCTCTTCATCGGCTTTTTCTAACTATGCAAAAAACGACTGTCGGCTGGACCTCGAATTCGGCCGGTGGACTGCCATTCTTGGCCAGAGCACTTTGGGCCAGTCTGATGCCGACCCCGAATCGCTGAACCAACCCGTAAACCTTCATGGCCTCGGCTAAATGCCGGTTCCGGTAATCGACTATTCCCGGTTTTCCGAAATTATCGGCGGTGACTTCGCCAAACGGTCCGCCCGGACTGATGATTTCAACCCGATCATTAAACCAGGAAACTCGAACCGGGGCGTTGGTGCCCTCATAGGTCCGATGCATGACCGCATTTCTGGTTAGTTGCTCCAGGGCGGTTAATGGATAATCATACATTCGTTTTTCGATCCGGCCGGAGGTAATATCCACCCTGACCCGGTTATGTGACTTCATTTTATCATCAAGTGCTCTGACCATCTGACTTACTGTGCCGTCAATTTCCGCGGCATCGATGATGGCATCAGACAACTCCGCCCCATCAATTCTGAGAAACAGGATAGATGCGCCGGGAATGAAGTGTGTGGGCCGACGCCCCAGCATGAGGAGTCCCAGAATTGTGGGTATGGGATCTTCGGCCGCGGCGATCATGCGGCAGGCGGACAGGCGCTGTTCATAACTGCGATCATTGGCGGCCAGAATATCGGGGGCCAGGGCATTGGGCAGGTACTCCTGCTCAAACTGCAACCGGTTTAGGTCATGCAAGGTAGCCGATGGTACGGGCTGAATGTCGAAAGGAGCGTCTCTGTACCTTCTTTTTTCGTTAAGTATTCTTTCTTCCTGCGCGGTGGCCAGTCCTCTGCGAGGGCCGGTTCGGACCCACATTCGGCCTTTGTAACGGACCGGTGGGGCATCCGCCGGTTGGACCGTCACGACCGCCATATCGGCGCCCTTGAGAATTCGTTTTTGGACAATGAGTGTCGGAGATGGCAGGGTATTGCCGTCGTACTTGATATCCGCCAGGGTCAAAAGCAGCTCATCGGTGACTGTCAGGCCGGCGGGGGTACCGTCATCCCTGGCCCCCACAAACAGGACACCTGGTTTTCGGCGATCAGGCAGGTCATTGGCAAAGGCGCAGACTGCCTGCCGCCCTTTGTCCGGTGCATCTCCGGCCCAGCTCTCCTTGCGTTCCACCAGATCTGATTCCAGGTCATCCAGCATGACCTCAAGTTCCTGATCACTATAGCTCATTTTCAGCGACATCGAAGCGGCTCCATTATCATGATATGTCTAAGTCTGTTGGCTTTTTCCTCCAAGTTGAGTCTCTTGGATTCTCCAACAAGGCCAACAAACGATGGTATTCCAGGTCTTCGGCGAGCTTTTTCAGAAAGGCGCCCATGGCGGCATCCTGTTGGGTTATTTTGGCCACCACCTCCAGAGTCCGGGCCGTATCGAGTTCTATAACCGCTTGAAGTAATTCCTTGTGTCGGTCGGCCGGCAAAGCCGCCAGGGAGCATAATTCGGATTCGGTTTCGGCTAGCGCATCCTCTTCATAGAGATATTTCAGTCCAAGATGTTTGGTCATGATTTCAAAGATCTCCGACGCCTGATAGGGTTTGCGCACGAAGTCGTCGCATCCCGCAGCCACGACAGATTCGCGCTCCTCTTCCATGACGCCGGCGGTGAGCGCGGCAATCTTGACGGTCATTCCTCCTCGGGTGGCTCTAATGCGCCGTGTCGCCTCCAGGCCGTCCATCACCGGCATGCTAATGTCCATCCAGATGAAATCCGGTGAATATTTCTCAAAGAGCTCTACCGCCTGTTCCCCGTTTTCGGCCTGCTGAACATTGAACCCGACTTGTTCGTGAATTCTGACCAGCAAGACCCGGCTTATCTTATCGTCTTCGGCCACCAGGATGCGCGGGGCGACCTGACCCGGCGCCAGACCGATCACGTGGCGCGGCCGGATTCTCTCTGCGAGGTCCGATTCCAGGCCCAACCGGATGGCGGCCTCAAAGCGGAAGATGCTGCCGACACCCATCCGGCTGGTCACTGTTATATCTCCGCCCATCATCCGGGCAAAATTTCGGCTGATAGCCAGTCCCAGGCCGGCGCCGCCCTGGTGCTTCCGCCCTGCCGTCGTCTGTTCGAAATACCCGAACACCTTGTCCAGTTCATCTTCGGCCAGGCCGGGACCGGTGTCCTCAACCTCCACGACCAGTCGCATTGTTCCAGATGATTCGCCTTGGACCGCAATCCATAAGACGATGCCGCCCTTGGTGGTGAACTTCACGGCATTGCCCAGCAGGTTGATCAACACCTGGCGGAATTTGTTCTCGTCCGTGATCACGTAACGGGGCAGGTCGTTGATCTCACTCAGGTCAAAGGAGAGGCCCTTGGCATCGGTCTTGACCTTAAACATAGCGTAAAGGTCGCGCAGCATAGCGTGAAGGTCAAAAGTGTGCGGATCCAGCGTGACACACCCGGCCTCTATCTTGGATATTTCCAGCACATCGTTGATCAAGGCCAGCAGATGCTCGCCGCTGCGATTGATCGTATTCAAATATTCCCGTTGCTGGGGGACCAAGGATGAGTCTTTTTGCATCAACTGTGAATACCCCAGGATGGAGTTCAACGGAGTCCGGAGCTCGTGACTCATGTTCGTCAGGAATTCACTTTTGGCCTTATTCGCGGCCTCTGCGGCCAGCCGGGCTTGTTTAAGGGCGGCTTCGGCCTTTTTGCGGTCGGTGATGTCTCGAGACGCGGCATAAACATACGGTCGGCCTTCCAGGTTGATCATCTTGGCGCTGATTTCCACATCAAAAACCGAACCGTCCTTGCGGCGGTGTCTGGTTTCGATGATAGTCGGTTCTTCGGGGGTCATCTGGATGGCGCTAATCATTTCGTCTTTTGTGAGCAGCGCCTCCCAATCCACCACGTTGAGCCCGATCATCTCCTCAGCAGGATAGCCCAACATGCAGGCGAAAGCGTCATTGAACTCCACGAGGGTTCCGTCCTCATCAAAAATGTGTATGCCGTCGTTGGCCGTCTGCAACAACATTTGCATCCGGGCTGATTGTTCGGCCAACAGTTTTTCGGTTTTCTTGCGCTCGGTGATATCGCTGACCAGCAACAACAGGTGATGGACCTGGTTGCGGTAAAATCGCACGAACTGCCGATCCATCCAGATCTCCTGGCCGAAGGTTGTGACGATATGGTCTTCCTGATGGTTCAGCATGCCGGTTTCGAGAGTTTTGATGGCATCACGCAGTAAGTCGCTCTGTTGCCAGGAAGCCAGATTACGGAAATTCTGGGCCAGGAGCTCTTCCCTGAGGCCGCCGACGATCCGGGCAAAGGCATCGTTGATCGAGACGCACTGCCCATCCCGCCGATATACGGCGATCCCCACCGGAGAAGTGGCAATGATTGCCTCGTTGAAATCGAGCGCCTCTCTGAGGTCTCTTGTCTGACTGGCCACCTGTTGCTCAAGAAGACGATGGTGAAGCTGGGCGTTCAGTCTGTCCCGACGCACCCGGGTCATCAGCGCTCCAGTCAGCAGGCAGATACCCAAAACCGCTATCAATGTCCCGGTCCCGATCATCCAGGCCAGCCAGTGCCAACGATGCAGGACTGTGTCTAATTGCATCGACAGACAAACAGAGATTGGCAAGCCGGCTACCGGGCTGACGACGTTGACAGCTTCTGCCTCGGACATGCAAGCCGGCCGGCCTGTGGCCATGAGGGCGTCGTCGAATGGATATGTGACCAGCAGGGTGCCGTCAATTCGCTGCAGCTTGATCCGCACCCCCGAGGGAAGATTCAGCGAGCGGTAAAGCCCGTTAAAGTAGTCCATCTCGATCGCGGCCATGATCACTCCGGCAAAACCTCCCACCGGCGTGTACAAACGCCGCGACATGCTGATCATCCATTTGTTGTTCACCCGGTTACGCAACGGCGGAGAGATGAACAGGGTGTCGCGGCTGTCGTTGACGTGCACCCGGAAGTAGTCACGGTCGCTGACCACGACCTTGGGCGTGGGATACACGCGCGAATGAGCCCGCATTTTCCCGTCGGGATGGAATAACAGCAGCGCCTGGCCCTGGAGGAGATCATGGAACCGATCGTGTAGAAGTCGGTGCAGTGAATCGCTCGATTCGTCCGGCGCCGCCTCGCCGGAGGGCAGGATTTGGCGGGTCAACTTGATGACCGAATCGATTTCCTGGAACGCCAGGGCTGTTTGCGCGGACAACGCCTCTGACAACCGCTGCAGTTCGCTACGCGCCTCGACCAGTTCGTCTTGATGCAAAACCCACAACCCGGTGATGCTGCCGGCCAGCAACATTATGGTCAACAGCGAACCGGACAGGAGAACGAAAACCTCCGTCTTTTTGCTCTGATCGACCGACATAGATTAGTCCCTTAACTTGACGATTAATTCGACGCGGACTTCCGCCTCAATCAACGAACAACCAGCAACCACGTCTCCTCGAAATGGGACAACCCTAACCGTCCAGTGTATATGATCTGATCCGCTATAATCAGCATTGTTAGAACCTTGCAGGTTCCGGCTTGCTTATGCACCCGTGTTGCATTTTTTCAAGAATTAAAGTTTCGGGTTGGGGTGATTCGAATACTTTTGTGTTTTATTCAACAGCAGGTAAATATACGTGGAAGGTCGTTCCGACATCAACCTTAGAGTCTAGACCGATATGTCCATCGTGCCTTTTGACTATGGCATAGGCCATGGTCAGGCCCAATCCCATTCCCTTCTGAGTTCCCCTTCGTTTGGTGCTGAAATATGGGTCAAAGACTCTAGTGATGAGTTCCTCGGGGATACCTTTCCCGTGATCTTTGATCATAAGATGGACGTACTTGCCGGCCTTCAAGGTTAGAATTGAACCTGAGGTCAGTAGCTCGTTTTTAGCCGCGACTTCTATGGTTCCGCTCGGCTGCATCGCCTCTCTGGCATTGACGGCCAGGCTTAGGATTATCTCCTTGATCTCCGTAGGATTACAATGAACAGGCCAGAGGTCTTGGGGGAGGTCGAGTTCACATCGGACATCGGAGTCGGCCAAAGCCGGATTGACGGCATCTTGAATCAGTCCCTGAATAAACTGTGGACTCATGACCGGCTCCGGGCCGACGTTCAAAGCAATCAATCGCTGGGTCAGCTCCTTCGCCCGAATACACGCCCCGGCTGCCTCCTGCAAGCTGTGTTGAACCTCAGGGTCAGGACTGCTCATGATGACTTGGGCCAGAGAGATATGACTCAGCACGAGTTGCAGAAGATTATTGAAATCGTGCGCGATGCCTCCCACAAAAATTCCGATGGATTCCCACTTCCGGGCCCGTTGAAGCTCCTCTTCAATTTTTCTCCGTTCGCTAATGTCCAGCAGGGAGGCCACACTCTTTTCGGTTTCAGGAATCACGTCGATATTGACGATGACGTTCTTGACGTTGCCTTCCCGGTCAACGAACCGAAACTCGTAATTGGCGGGGGCCTGGTACGGATCGATCCTCCGGAGGTCATGATATTCATTCATGGGCTCCAGATCTTCCTTCAGCACGAATTCAGTCCAGCTCTTTTGATTTTCGATTTCGTCCCGGCGATAGCCCGAAAGTTTTTCAAACTGGGTGTTGGCCAGAGAAATCAGCGTATCTCCCTCAATGATTACGAGAGCCGTGCCGGTGTTTTCAATGATCGTGCGATAGGTATTCTCGGATCTTCGAAGAGCCTCCTCCGCTTGCCTGCGCTCGGCGATTTCTTGTTGTAATTGATCATTTTGCTTCTCCAGGCGCGCTTGCAAACGGCGCAAAGCGAGGTGTGTTTCAACCCGGGCTAGAACTTCCTCCGGGTGAAACGGCTTGGTAATGAAGTCAACACCTCCGGCCTGGAATCCTTTGAGCTTGTCACTGGTTTCGTCCAGGGCGCTGATGAAGATTACCGGAATATCACGGCACTGTTCATCGGATTTCAAGCGCCGGCAGACCTCGTAGCCGTCCATTTCGGGCATTCTTACATCCAACAAGATCAGTTCCGGCAGCTTGGCCGCAATGGATCTTAAGGCCAGGCGTCCGTCGTAGGCGGGGCGAACTCGATGCCCACGCTTTTTTAAGATACTCGTCAGCAGCTTCAAATTTGCCGGGACATCGTCCACCACAAGAATTTCAGCCGAGGCTGTTTCTTCCGCTTCCCGCGTCATCCTAACTAACCTCCAAATCCGCATTGTCTCCATACGGGTCGGCAAGCGGGGTATCATATAATTTGGGGTGCCTTTAACAACGTTCCAAAGCTAAGGCGTCGTTAAGGGTGAGTTTGGTCATGGTGTCAGGGATTATCACGACCAACCGCGGACCAACGGTCATTAGCTCTTTGGAATTAGTTTCTAAATCCGATCACCCTTCGAATATCTGGGACTGAGGTTGGCAACATTTATTAATATCATAGAAACAGATAGTTAAAAATAATCGCGAAGCGCTCCTAAAAAAAAGTGCTGAACAAAAAAGGAAACTAGTTTATTATAAACCTCCGACCAAACGAGAGACCACATTGCCGTTGCTTTCCATGAATTCAACCTGGCACCCATCCTATGGAGCCGCGAATCTTCTTTCACCATCTTCAGGTTATCACGGGCAGGCAGTTAATATCAATAAATTTCTCGGGACCAAGAATGAAGCCGCAGCGACCGGGTGTATCTGGCGGTATACCTTTAACCGACTTCACTAACCGGTTACTGCCGTGCCGTCTCTTTGTCTGAACGGTATATTATTTATGGCTTTATTGGAAATAGAAAATCTGGTCACCAGTTTTCGGACTGAACGAGGGTTGGCCCACGCCGTGGACGGGGTCAGCCTGTTTATCGACGAGGGTGAGACGCTTGGGCTAGTGGGTGAAAGCGGTTGCGGGAAATCGGTAACCGCCCTGTCCATTATGCAACTGGTGCCCGCACCCAATGGCCGGATAACCGCCGGCAGTATTCGATTTGAAGGCCGTGACCTGCTGACTTTGCCCCAGAGCGCCATTCGAGCCATCCGGGGGAATAGCATCTCGATGATCTTCCAGGAGCCTATGACTTCACTGAACCCGGTATTTACTATCGGGAACCAGATCCTGGAGGTCATCCGGTTACACCAGAAGGTGCCCCAGGCGACGGCCATGGCCAGGGCCGAAGAGATGCTTCGTCTGGTCAGGATTCCCAACCCGGAGCAACGGCTTAAGGAATACCCGCATCAGCTCAGCGGCGGGATGCGGCAAAGAGTGATGATTGCCATGGCTCTGGCCTGCAAGCCCAAATTGATGATCGCCGACGAACCCACCACGGCTTTAGATGTGACTATCCAGGCTCAGATTCTGGACTTGATGAACGACCTGAAGCGGCAGGTGGGCATGTCCATCCTCTTGATTACCCATGATTTGGGGGTGATCTCCGAGATGGCCGGCCGCGTGGCGGTAATGTATGCTGGCCGAATCGTGGAACAGTCATCGGTCAGGGAGCTATTCAAGCAGCCAGGTCACCCCTATACCAGAGGCCTGTTGGCCTCTCTGCCGACGCCGCAGGGTTCGGACGACCGGAAAAGACTGCATACTATTCCGGGGGTTGTGCCAGGTTTAAAGGACTTGCCTCCTGGCTGTAAATTCGCCGACCGCTGTGACTTTGTTTTTGACCGCTGCCGCGAAGCAGAACCGGGTCTGATTGTCATAGATCCGGGACACCAGGTCCGTTGTTGGCTGTTTGGCCAATAAATGCGTTTGGAGGGATTACGTACCGGCATGAAAAAGGATGTGCTGCTGTCCGTCAGAGGATTGACCAAACATTATGCCGTCAGGTCCGGCTTTTTTTCTGGAACCCATCAGTACCTGAAGGCCGTAGATGGAGTTGACCTGGATATTTACCAGGGCGAAACGCTGGGGTTGGTTGGAGAAAGCGGCTGTGGCAAATCCACTTTGGGCCGGTTAATCCTTAACCTGGAAAAGCCCACGTCGGGGGAGGTTCTATATCAGGGCCAAGATATTTACGCCGCCTCCGGAGCCGAGTCTAAAGCTTTGCGGCGGGAAATGCAGATAATTTTCCAGGATCCTTACTCCTCGCTCAACCCTAGGATGACGGTGGGAAACATCATCGGCGAACCCTTGACCATCCATCAGGTGGCCAGGGGCAAAGAAAAGCGCCGGCAGGTTCTGGCCCTGATGGGCGAGGTCGGCCTCCGGGAGGACATGTTCGGCCGTTACCCTCATGAGTTCAGTGGCGGCCAGCGACAGCGGGTGGGCATTGCCCGGGCCCTGGCCCTGAACCCGACGTTGATCGTAGCTGATGAACCCGTATCTGCCCTGGATGTGTCTATTCAGGCTCAGGTGATCAATCTACTCCTGGATTTGCAGGAAAGGCATTCGCTGACTTATCTATTTATCAGCCATGCCCTGGCTGTGGTGCTGTACCTGAGTAACCGGGTGGCGGTGATGTATCTGGGCCTGATCGTGGAGATGACCGAACGCCGGCACATAATGGCCGATCCCAAACGATGTCACCCTTACACCGAGGCCTTACTGGCGGCCGTCCCGGCGCCTGACCCGGATCGACACAAGGTGGCGGCGTTGTTAAAAGATGACCTGCCCAGTCCGATCAATATTCCACCGGGATGTCGGTTTCACACCCGATGCCCCCTGGCTGAGGACATCTGCCGGACCACCCCGCCGGTGTTTCAAGAAGTCGCCCCCGGCCATTCTCTGGCCTGCCACATAAGAGGAGTGAAGGGGAGCTGAGTTACAGGTTACAGGTTACAGGTTACCCGTTGCTAGTTGCTGGTTTATCATAACAACCCGTATGATTGGATGTATACGGTGAACGGATATAATTGTCCCGTTTCGAGAAGACTTAACGTTCTTATGCCATTCCGAACGAAGTAGACGAGAAACAGGAGCGTTCAAAAGAGTAAATTGTGGCCGTGCCGAGGTATAACAAACAACCAGGAACAAGTAACGAGTAACCAGCAACGAGCAACCCGCAGTGAGGAGACATATATGACTGAAAAAACAGAAAAGAATTTAGCTTATGCCTTCGCTGCCGAATCCAAAGCGGCTGAGCGAAACAAAGCCTTCGCCCAGAAGGCCGAGGATGAAGGTTATACCCAGATCGCCCGTTTATTCCGGGCCGTATCGGATGCTGAATCCGTCCATGCCCGCAAGTTTTTGATGCTAATGCGCGGCAAAATCGGGACAACCGAGGAAAACCTGGAAACGGCGTTTCAAAATGAGATTCGGGCTAATGTGGACGAATACCCCAAGTTGATCAAAGACGCCTCCGATGAGGACGCCAAACCGGCCTTGACTGCATTTTCCCAGTCGCGGGATGTGGAAAGCCGCCATGCGGAGCTGTACAAACGGGCTTTGAACGACATGATGGAGGAGCGCGAAACTGACTACTACGTTTGTCAGGTGTGCGGCTATGTCAATGAGGCCGAGGCCCCGGAAAAATGCCCTATCTGTGGTGCGGTCCGTGAAAAATTTAAAAAGGTGGTTTAGTAGTCTGTAGATGTGACGGATGTAGCCGGACTGAAAAAGTAAGCCGCTGAGGACGCGGGAGAGACCCAGATGGTCATAAGAGCTTTTGGGGCTTTCCCATTCTCTACTTTAAATCTGGGGGGTAATGCTTTTGAAACGGCTGCAATTGTTTGTTAACCAAAAACCATGATCGGGTAAAACGGCCTGATCGTTTGCAGGGAAAAATCAAAAAGAATCGATATGATCATAAGATATGAGATTTTTATTGCAAAGTATCCCGACTGCTACCGATTGTTCAGATTGAGGAAAGGAGTTCAGAAGGTAAACCATGTTGAAAGATATGAGCAAACTTAGAAATATCGGCATCAGTGCCCACATCGATTCCGGAAAGACGACACTGACCGAAAGAATCCTCTATTATACCCAACGCATCCATGCCATCCACGAAGTAAAGGGGAAAGATGGCGTCGGCGCCAAAATGGATTCTATGGAGTTGGAAAAGGAACGAGGCATTACTATCCAGTCTGCGGCGACCTACTGCAGTTGGAAGGGCTACGCCATTAATATCATCGATACCCCTGGCCACGTGGACTTCACTATTGAAGTAGAACGGGCCCTGTGTGTGTTGGACGGCGCGATCCTGGTGCTTTGCGGTGTTGGCGGGGTGCAATCCCAATCTGTCACAGTTGACCGGCAGATGACCCGGTACCAGGTGCCGCGGCTGGCCTTTATTAACAAATGTGACCGTTCCGGGGCGGATCCCTATCGAGTGACGCGGCAACTTCGAGAAAAACTTAATCATAACGCGGTGCTCCTCCAGATACCCTTGGGTGTGGAGGCCAACCATCAAGGCGTGGTTGACCTGATCACCATGACGGCCGTGACCTTTGAAGGGGAGCACGGGGATAAGATCGTCGAATCGGATATTCCAGCCGAATACTTAGACGAGGCGAAACTGCGGCGGGAAGAGATGTTGGATGCGGTGTCTCTTTTCTCCGACGAACTCACCGAAGCCATCTTGGAGGAGCAGGTCACGCCGGAACTGATTTACGAGGCTATCCGCCGGGGCACTTTGTCCATGCGTCTGACCCCCGTACTTATGGGCTCGGCCTATAAAAACAAAGGCATCCAAATTCTGCTGGATGCGGTTACCCGCTACCTGCCCAATCCCCATGAAGTGACCACCCAGGCCCTGGATCTTGATCAAGATGAAGAAGGGGTCGATCTCCAGTCCTCGCCGGATTTGCATCTGGTCATGCTGACCTTTAAGCTGGAAGTCAGCCGGTATGGGCAATTGACTTATGTCCGCATTTATCAGGGGAAAATTCAGAAGGGTGATACCATCGTCAATATGCGGACGGGTAAGAAGGTCAAGGTCGGCCGCCTGGTCAGGATGCATTCGGATGAGATGGAAGACGTTGATTATGCTGCAGCCGGGGATATCGTCGCCCTTTTCGGAATTGACTGTGAATCCGGGGATACCTTTACCGACGGCCAGATTCGCTATACCATGAGCTCAATGTACGTTCCGGCTCCGGTCATCTCCCTGGCCTTAAAACCCAAGGATAAGAACGCCGAGATGAATGTCAGTAAGGCCCTGTCCCGGTTTACCAAAGAAGACCCGACCTTTAAAACATATCTGGATGATGAAACCGGAGAGACGATTGTTTGCGGGATGGGTGAGTTGCATCTCGATGTTTATGTGGAGCGAATGCGCCGGGAATACAACGCCGAAGTGGAAACCGGGATGCCCAAGGTGGCCTACCGGGAAACCATCCAGCGCCGGGCCGAATTTAATTACACCCACAAGAAGCAAACGGGTGGGGCCGGTCAATACGGCCGCGTGGCGGGATTCATTGAACCATACGCCGAGGGCGATTATCTGTTCATCAATAAAATTACGGGCGGCGCCATTCCCACCGAATACATTCCCTCTTGCGATAAAGGCTTTAAAGCTTGTCTGAAGAAGGGCTCGATGGCCGGGTTTCCCATCCATGGCGTTCAGTTGACCATTAATGACGGCGCTTCGCATGCCGTGGATTCATCAGATAACGCCTTTCAACAAGCGGCCATTGGCGCTTTCCGGGAGGCCTACCTCAAGGCTTCCCCGGTGTTGTTGGAGCCGGTCATGCGGGTGGTGGTTGAGTCCCCCTCTGAATATCAGGGGACGGTTTTGGGTACACTTAACCAGCGCCGAGGTAAAATCATCAGCATCTCTGAAGACGGGGCCTTTTCGTCGATTGAGTCGGAAGTCCCCTTAGCCGAGATGTTCGGCTACTCCACCATATTGCGGTCCGGCACCCAGGGTAAGGCTGAATTCACCATGGAACTGGCCCGGTACAATCCCGTTCCAAAGAATATTGCCGAAGAAATCGTTAAGGAGCATAAAGCCAGTGACAAGTCTCAAAAAAAGTAATCTCCAGCCCGAGGATCAACGCCCAGGTTCCACGATGTCCCGTTTTCTCGACCCTAATGCGGGCGGGACCGCCCTGACCGGGTTGGTTAGATGTAATAGACACCATTTCCATGAGGAGAAGCTTGGATGAGTATAGAGCAACCGGCAAAACTTGATCTCAGTGGGATGATTCAACACACACTGGGCAGAAGACTGGAGGCGGGGGAACTCGGTGTACTCTTATCCCGAGCCGGGGTGGGTAAGACCGCCTGCCTGACCCACGTCGCCCTGGAACATCTCTTTCAAGGTCAGGAGGTCGTTCACGCGTCCATCCGTGAGACCCCGGAGACCGTCAAAATCTGGTATCAGGAGCTAATCAAGAATATCGTCGCGGCCCAATCTCTTGCGGAAGAAGAGACGGCCTATCTGCAGTCCCAGGTGGAGACCCATCGGTCGATCCTGACCTATCATCAGGACGCCTTTAGCCCGACCAGGATGGAGCAGGGTATTCGTAATCTGAAGGAGCAAATTGGGTTCCATCCGTCCCTGGTCGTCCTTGATGGATTGGACTTCGGCCGGGTGACCAGAGCCACTTTGGAAGAATTTCAGGCCGTTCTGAAACGGTTAGAGGTCGCGGCCTGGATGACGGCCCGAACCCATCGTCACATCACGACGGTGAATGAACGGGGCATCCCCTATCCCTGCCACGATCTTGATGATCTGTTCCAGGTCATCTTGGCCTTGGACCCCCTTCCTGACGGCATCCGGCTGATGGCCCTTAAACTTTATGACCGGAATCATCCGGAGCACCTGACCATCTCCCTTAACACCCAAACCTTCATGCTGAAAAAGGACTAACCGGAAGAGCTGTCTCTCCCGTCCCAGAGCATTCTGATCAAAGCGTTAGAGACGTGTTTCCGGCACCTCTCTAATGCCGCGACAGTTCAACCCTTAAAATATTCCTGCCGGGCGCTCAGAGCAGGCCCAGCGAGGAACTATTCAAAATTCGTCTAATCGTG
The DNA here is from genome assembly GCA_015233625.1 of Deltaproteobacteria bacterium. Classification (GTDB taxonomy): domain Bacteria; phylum Desulfobacterota; class JADFXK01; order JADFXK01; family JADFXK01; genus JADFXK01. The sequence continues at coordinate 23,087 of JADFXK010000016.1, forward strand.
TCAGCCCGCGGCCCGGTTTCCCCATCGGTTTACTTCGTAGATTAAATTCTTATATCAATGGGTTTCCCGTTTGCAAAAAATATATTATAATTAATATGATCTGGTTAATCACTCGAGTGCTGAACTTAGGTTAGACACATGCCTTTAAAAAAAATTTAGAGAAAATGGTTGCAAAGAAAAAAAATCCTATCTTAAGATGGTAAAAGGTAAACGCAGTACCAGGTCACGCGGCGTGACCACCCCAAGATAAAGGCATCCAAACCCGTCGGGACTAATACCGGTTACAAAATATGGCCTTGTTCGGCTCCTCCAAAGGGAAAAAGCCTTCCAGCACCGGCATTGACAAGAAAGGCATCATTGCCGTTTTGTCTCGAGTGTTGACCAGTGTCCGGATGAGAGTCCAGGGAATGGCCCTGTCCAAAGACCAGTCAAATGTGTTCATTGAAGGATTCGACACGGCTGGTCGGGTCAAACTCAAGACCACCGCCCCTTTGGTTCGTGGCTCCGAGATTACTATTTTTTTCTTTAATGTCGATTCAGATGGGATTAAACAGCCGAGTAAATTAGATCTGGTCATCGATTCCGCCAACAACGGCATCTGCCTGGCCACCCTGGCCGGTCCCATCATGCCAATCGAACGACGGTCCTCTTACCGGCTACCCGTGGACGACTATCCTTACTACCGCCAACGAGTTCGGCTGTCCGTCAACGAAATTCCGATGAAAGTAATGGACGTCTCCGGAGGCGGGGCCAGCTTCCAAACAAAATTTACAGATTTGAAAAAGGATGACGATACCACCGTATCCTTAGTCATTCTTGGTCAATCATATGATATCCCCGCCACCGTGGTCAGGGTTTCTAACCGGGAAGGGGTGAAGGAGCTGGGAGTCCGATTCAATCATAAGACAAAAATGTCTCAAGACAGAATAGAGGGTCTCATCTTCAAATTACAACAAGGCAAATTGGCCGAAGAAGTCGAAGTCGGGCCGATCAACCTGTAATCCCCTTAAGCTCAGCCGGCCATCAAAGGTGATTATGACCATGAATGATCCGGGTATCACTATCCTTGTCCGCCGTCGGTGACCTGTTCCCCGTCTCCTTGCCAATAACCCATCCCTGACGCATCCTCCGGGAGGCTTTTCAACCCTATGC
>JADFXK010000170.1 GCA_015233625.1 Deltaproteobacteria bacterium
TCTGGAACAGACGGCGCAGCTCTTCCTTGGTGTTCACCCGCCGTTTGTCGGCCCCACATTTCAGCCAGATGACACCGTTCTTGTCGAAGTAGGGCTTGTCGATCCCCTGTGGCACGGTCAACACAATGACAATGCGGCCGTTTTCCAGAAGGACATTTTCAGTCCGCACCACCAAAGGGCTCCGCACCTGCTGACTGGCCGCGTTCTTGATAAGCTTATTGATCCGGCTAACATTCCTCTGAGACAAGCCCGATACGGTTCTGCTGTCCCAGACGCCTATGAAAATGACACCACCTTCGGAGTTGGCCAAGCCCGCCATTTCAGTGGCCAGAAAGTCAGCGCTGTGCACATCCGACATGAGGTAACGGCAGATGTCATCGCCGAGGGCAATTTGGGACAGCAACTCTTCCCGGGTCATATCATGAACCTTTCCTGCGATGTGGCTAACCGGACCCCATTCACCTCCGGCATCTCTTCACCTTCCCTCAGCCCCACCATAATCCATAGTTCTATCGCATCGATCAGATTGTCCCGGGCCTCTTCAAAATTGTCGGCCTGAGTCATGCATCCAGGAAGGACCGGTACCGTGGCCGCCACACAACCGACCTCAGTATCCTTGTGATACTCCGCCGCCTTAAGGGCTGTTCTGACGTATTCATGCCAGCCGACGTACCTCATATTTCCTCCGGCATTAACTTGTAGCAATTTGGATGAGATTAAGGAAAGCATGCCTCACGGTCTATAAACATATCTTTTCGATACCTCTTGTCAACCAACTGGTCTTGGGATATAATGAAATTAGTAAGTCATTGATTAAACCTTATTCACCAAGGAACCAGTATGACTTCGTTAAGGCTCGAACTATACGACCAGGAGTTAGCCCGGAAGGTGTTAGCTTTCTTGGAAACTCTTCCGGCTGAATATATTAAGATTATTCAAGAACCAAATAATTTGGAAGAACGGGATATTCCTTACGTTGAGGATGAAGAGTTAGTTGAGGCGATCAAGTATTCCCACCGGGTTGATCGCGACGAAGAGGCCTTGACTGTTGCTGATTTCCTGGATAAGATAAGAAAAGAAGGCCTGGTTTGACCAGTGTGGCGACCGATGACATGTGGCAAATGAAAATTATGCCTACATTTTACAAAAGTTTTCGCCATGTTGATCCCGAGGTCCGCAAAACAATTGCAGAATTCCTTGAAGAACATTCCTCCGGAATAGATAATCCATTTAACTTACCAAATATAAGGAAACTTACGGGATGGCCTTCCTGCTATCGTCTACGTTTTGCCAATTACCGGGTCGGTGTCGAGCTTGATAGAAGGGGAAAAATCATCTTGTTTCGTTATGTGGGAACCCGAGGTGATTTTTATAAACACTTCCCCGGCTAACATGTCCCCCCGGTCAGAACTGCATCCCTTAGACCAATCCGCAACTCGCGGCCTAACAACCCGCAACGCGCAACGCGCAACCCGCAACGCGCAGTCCTACCCCGCGGTCACGAAATCGATCAGGACGAGCTTCAATTGATCCAGCGCCTGTTCTAATTCCACAAGGGCCGCCTCAGCTTCGGCCAGTCGATTTTCCCGGCCGATTTTCTCTAGCTGGAAAGCAGATTCCCGGCCGGACTCGGCTGACACATTGCCCAATGACCCTTTCAGCTTGTGAGCCGTGCGCTGCAACTCTCCGGCGTCTTTCCGCTCAATTGACTCTCGTATCCGGTCCAAATCGGCCGGGAGGGCCTCCAAGAATACTCCGATCAGGGCCTGGGCAAATTCCAGGTCATCACCGATGCGGTCCATGAAAGAAGCCTTATCGAAGACTAATTTCGTGGTTAGCTGGGCCGGTTGGACGGTGGGCTGAACCGGTTGAGCGGGCGATTGAGCCGGGCCGGGGGATGGCGGGATAGGTGGGACGACTGATCTAGCGGACCTGGCCTTGGTTATGGCCGCCAGTAATTCTGCCGGATTAACCGGCTTTGACACATACGCGTCCATGCCCGACTCCAGGCATTTTTCCCGGTCTCCGGTCATGGCGCACGCGGTCATAGACACTATCGGGGTGTGGCCTCCGGTCTCCTGCTCTCTGACCCGGATAGCCCGAGTGGCCTCCAGCCCATCCATAACCGGCATCTGGACATCCATCAAAACGAGATCAAAGCCTTCCGAGTTCAGCGCGTCCAACGCCTCCCGGCCATTATTAGCCAGGGTGATAGATTTCGCCCCGTACCTCTCCAAAATCTTAACCGCCACTTTTTGATTGACGATATTGTCCTCCACCAGCAGGATACGGAGATGCTCCAGCGAACTCAAGCCGGCCTTAGTCTCAGCCGGACCCGCCTTGTCCGCCGTTGCCGCGGACAGGCCAAATCGAGCGGTAAAGTGAAAAGTACTGCCCTGCCCTTCCTCAGATTCAATCCAAATTCGGCCGCCCATTTTGTTGACCAGTTGCGCCGAAATCGTCAGCCCCAATCCGGTGCCGCCATATTTGCGGCTGGCGGAATTATCGGCCTGGGAAAAAGGCTGAAAAATCAAATCTTGAATCTTTTTGGGAATACCAATCCCGGTGTCGGTCACGGCAAAATGCAACAAAACTTCCTCTGCGGTCTGAGATTCGGACGTAACCGTGATTACCACGGACCCCTGATCGGTAAACTTGACCGCATTGCCAACCAGGTTGATGATGATCTGCCCCAACCGGTTGGAGTCACCTTTCAGGAAAACGGGCACTCCGGCCTGAATATCACCACGCAATTCCAATTTCTTGACATAAGCCGGCGAGGCGTTTGTCTTGATCGCCGCGTCTAAACATTCGGCCAGATTAAAGTCAGCGGATTCCAGGTCTAACCGACCGGCCTCAATCTTTGATAAATCCAAGATGTCGTTCAACAGAACTAACAATGACTGAGCGGAGGACTTGACCATGTCCAGATATTCCCGTTGCGTCGCGGTCAATTCGGTTTGGAGGACCAATTCGGTCATGCCGATGATCCCGTTCATCGGTGTCCGAATCTCATGGCTCATATTGGCCAAAAAGTCGCTTTTGGCCTGACGGGCCTCCTCCGCGGCGCGGCGGGACTGGACCAGGTCGGTGACATCGACCACATTGAGCAGCACTCCGTCGTACCTGTTATTCCGGTAAATGGGTTGGACCCGCAGAACGGCCTCGATGTCTTTAAATCGCCGCTGGACAAAGACGGGGTCGGAGTTTAGCCCCCGGCGAAACCCGTCGATGATGGCCATGGCCCGATCCAGGGTTTCTCCCTCCTTGAACTCGCTAATTCGTTTCCCCAGAATGGCGCTCTGCTTAGACCCGACAAGGTTGCAGAAATAGTCGTTGACCTCCACGATCACATCGTTTGCATCGGCCATCACGACTCCTTCCTTCATCCCGGAAATCATGGCCGATAATTTGGCCAGTTCCGCCTCGGCTTTTTCTCTTGCCTCCCGCAACCTGAGGTCGGCCAGTTCCAACTCATTATTGATCTTAGTCATTTCTCCTGTTGATAATCCCGCCGTGTCTAAGTTGCGATATCGGCCTTCACAATTCTTAAGCCTGGCCTCCAAGTTAGTTTTGTACAGGCCGATCTCAATCGCCGCGTTCAGTTCCCGAAGAGTCCAGGGCTTAAGTAGATATGCCCACGGCTCGGTTAGCTCAGCCTGGTTAAGCAACTCATTGTCGGCGTCGGTAATGAGATAAATAACGGGAATATCATGGCCGCCGCGAATTTGATCAGCCATCCCGACGCCGTCCGGTCCGTCGTTCAGTCTTATATCCATCAATATCAAATCGGGCTTTTCGGCCGCCACCCTGGTTACCGCCTCTTCTCCATAAGACACGACACCACAAATCGTATAGCCTAACTGCATAACCTCAGATCTGACACCATCGGCAATTGCTGTGTCGCCCGCAACTATCAGTATTTTCCCTTTTGGCATATTTTTTCCGGTGATTATCTTATTCTGTTTATTTTAATAATGACTTCCGTTCCTCCATCCCGCTTGATCTCCACTTCTCCACCAAGCTGATGGGAGACCAGGCCGGTGACCAATTCCCAACCTAACGAAGATATTTTCCTCAAATTCATTTCTCGCGGCATACCTACCCCGTTGTCGGCGACGATCAGGTCCATCCCGTCCTGGCCGCGGGGACACAAGGAAACCCGGATTTCCCCTTTTCGATCACCAGGAAAGGCGTGTTTAAGACAATTGGAGATCAATTCGTTGAGCACCAAGCCACACGGGATGGCCAGATCAATCCCGATGGAGATATTGGCAATCTCCGTCTTCAAGGCAATCTTGCCGGGCCTAATGCCGTAGGAGGTGAACAAGGTTGAGGTCAGACTGCCGATGTATTCTTTAAAATCCACATAAGCCAGGTTGGGAGAACTATAGAGCCTCTCATGAATCAACGCCATAGACCGGACCCGGCCCTTAGTCTCTCTTAAAATATTCCGAATCTGGGGATCTGGGGAATATTCGCACTGCATATCCAACAACCCGGCAATGACCAGCAAGTTATTCTTCACCCGATGGTGGATTTCTTTAAGTAAAACTTCTTTTTCTTTTAATGAAGCCTCAATCAGTCGCTCCCCCCGGAGGCGGTCGGTAATGTCCCGGACGGCGGCAATCACCACCTTCCGTCCCCGCAAGGTCAGCGTGTTGGCGGTGATTTCAACAGGAAAAACATTGCCATCTTTTTTCAAATGGTATCGGAGAGGAACATGATTGACCGGGTTTTGGTTGTACTCGACGGTCTTATCCGGTTCGGCTGAAATGACGGTATTGGGCCGTCCGATCAATTCTTCTGGAGAGTACCCGTACATCTGGGATATGGTCCGGTTAACATCAATTATTTCGCCGGTACCCTGTTCAATCAAGAAAACGCTGTCCGACTCGGCATTGAATAGCGTGCGGTATTTCTCTTCACTAAAACCTAGTTCTTCTTCTCTCTGCCGCAAAGCCTCCTCAGCCCTCTTTCGTTCGGTAATATCTATCCCCAGCTTCAGGGTCAGAGGAGAGCCGTCGTTATCCATGAAGGGATAAGCATAAACTTGAAAAATCAGCCCATCAGGGCCGGCCCACTCCCACGTTTCAGCCTTAAGGTTCTGCAGAACACCGGCGGCCGCACATGTCCGGCAAGGTTGGGATCGGTTGAAGAACAACTCATGGCACGTCTCTTGTCCCTGACCGCCCAAGAGATTTTTAAGGTACTGATTGGAAAACTTAATTAAATGGTCCGGTCCCACTAAACACACAAACCCGGGCAGATTGTTCAATATGGCAAAGAATCTTCTTCGTTCGCCCTCCAAGGACACCTCTATTCGGCGGCGTTCTTCCACTTCCTGCTCCAGGGTCAATGACTTCAAATTGACTTCGGCCAGAGACCGGCGCAGATCATCGGCCATCATCTTGAAGTTGTCGGTCAACACGCCGAACTCGTCATTCCGAACCGGGATCCCGGCCATGGCCGTAAAATCACCCCGGCCCAATGCCTTAGTTCGCTTCGCCAGATCATCCAGGGGCCGCCCTAAGCCTCTGGCCAGTTGCCAGATGAGCCAGGTAGACAACACGAGCATGACCGCAAACATCACGAGCATGACCATGGTCCGTTTTTGTATTTCCGCCAAAAGGGAGTCTTTGAATGCCACAGCCCGGATGACTGAGATATTCCCTCCATATTCCCGGTATCCTTTGTTGGCCGCGACGACGGTGATCCGGTCCGGCTTGTCCAACACCCTAATTTTACTCCTACCTTCCTTGAGTTCAGCCACAATCGACTGAATGGTGTCCACATCCTGGGCCATGGAGTAAATTGATTTCTTATCAAAGCTGGAATAAAGGATCCGCCCCTCGGAAGAGATGAGTTCCAACCTGACCTTAACCGGAATCCATCCCATATGGAATTCTCGAACTAAATCATAAACCCGTTCGATGGGAATTCTGGCGGCCAGGACCTGACGCGGCTGGCCTCGTTCGTCCCGCACCGGTTCAAAAATAGTCAGAATTACTCTTCCCTGGGCTTCAGAGTAGGTGAATTCGATTAACTGCGACGTCCCGGCCAGGGCCCTTTGGTAAGATGCGGGTAAAACCGCTGTCCGGCCTATGTCCAGGTTGTTGGTATCAGCCAGGACCGTCCGATGGGCGTCGTAGAGCGTCAGGCCCTCATATGCCTTATATCTATCCCGATATTCGGTCAGCCGTTTGGTAATTGACTCCCGGTCGGCATTGGCGGCGGTTATCGCGGCATCAGTGGCTAGAAGCGACAGGTCGGAAATCCGTTCAAAGAAGAAACTGTCAAGGGAATTAAGCACATGAGCTGTTTCTGCCTCGAACCAGCCCAGGAGATACCGTTGTTCTCCCTTGATCCCATAGGAAAAGAAGACCGTCAGCAACGTCCCGGCTGAAAGGCCGAAAAGCACCAGATAGGACAAAATGATCTTAGTCTTAAATTTCATGGGTTATTCCCAATCTTCGCGCCCAGGACGAATGACCCGTCCAAAATTCTTCCCAGCTTAATGCCCGGCCCCACTTGACCAGTGCTATAACAGTGCTTAATTATATGTTTTCCAGTCGCATCTGTTTCCTTTATCCCATTAGGCTTAATAAAATCAAGCACAAATATATGGGAAAAGGAATTCAGCCCTTCAAAACCGATCACCTTCCCTTTCAGGTCGGCGGGAGTTTCGGCCGTTGAAGAAGCCGGAATCACATCTACCGAATCTGAATAATCGGTGACATAGACAACCTTGACGGAGGTTCCCCGGGCCGATAGGAAAATCATATCGCTCAATACCTCCCTGCGGTATCGATCTCCCCCGTTTCCAGCAGGCAATTCATTTCCGGTTTGTCCCGGAAAAATACCAGGTCACCACCCAAATAACTAAACAAGAAATTAGGGCCACCAGCCAGCCGGTCCGTTTCATCCTTAATCTCTCAAGTTACGGGTTACGATTTACGGGCTCCGAAAGGCCAACTCTTCCTCATTTGACTATACCGATTTCATCAGATTAGTCAAACAGTAAAGCTATACTTAACACGCTTATAATTGCCGCTTCCCAGAGCCCCTTTGCGGATTACTCATTAAAGACAACCTCCAACACACCAGGAGTGACCAACAACCACGTCTCCTCGAACAGGAACAATCATGACAATTCGAGGTATAAGTCCGTCTTAAGAGAAGTCGTTCCTGGGCTGGCTGGCCTGGTGTCTTCATATTTCCACAAACTGGGAATGATGAATATTGACATCCAAAAATTATTGAGCTATCTCTTTAACCAGGAAAGGAGAATGGATGATGAAGATTCTCGCGGAGATCAAGAAACAGTGCCCCAGCACCGCGGCAAACACCAAGATCTGCAATTGTTCCTACGCTGGTTGTGAAAAACACGGCCTGTGTTGTCAGTGCTTGAGCTATCACCGCTCCCGGCGAGAATTGCCGGCCTGCTATTTTCCGGATGAGGTCGAAAAAACATACGACCGATCCATTCGCAAATTCATCGAAATAATGAGCTGACCAGACTATGAACCTGGAACATGAATTAGACGAAATCATTAAACTAGTGGCCGACGTGATAGAAGCCCGGTCCGTCTTGCTGTTTCTATACCGCAAGGAGGAGAGCGCCCTGACCCTGGCCGCGGCTCAATCATCGAGCAAAAACCTGGATCACCAAGTCAAATTGGCCCCAGGAGACGGCGTGGTCGGGTGGGTGCTAAAGAACGAAAAACCGTTAAATTTGGCCACGTTTGAACGCGATGAGCAGGCTCTGAGATACTATTCCAAGAAGGAAGAAACGGGCTCGGTCCTGGCCGTTCCGCTGGGTCGGCCTCGGGGGGTGCTTTTAGCCGACAGCCCCACCAAACATTTTTTCACCGAACGGCATTTCAGGCTCCTGGAGCAATTCTCCGACATGATATGCCGAGTCTTGCGGCACCATCAAGTCTCCCAAAGAGGAAAACTCTACGCTGATCTTTTGGATCTCGTCTACCGGATGGATCACCTGACCATTTCCTTCAGTGACCTGAATGCTTATTTCGGCGCTCTCTTGAAGATGGGCCTGGAATTCTCCGGTCAAGATTTGGTTTTTATGACTCTGCTTAATTCAGACGGTCGGACCTACCGGGTAGAGTTGTCTGATGGCCGTTTAACACCCAAGACCAGAATTGATGGTGATCATCCGGTTGAAAAGGGTATGGTCGGCCGGGTGATGTCCAAAGGAACATCCTTGGTGATGAAAAAGACCAATTTCAACCGGGCCATGTCATATGCATTTTCACCCAAAGACAATTTAAACGAATTCAAATCCTTTATTGGATTGCCCATCACCAATGGCGACAATATCCGCGGGGCCGTATGCTTTTTAGGTCTTCAGGAAGGTGCTTGGGAACCGGATAGGATTCACGTCTTATCTATGCTCGTAAAGAGAATTTCCCACGCGTTGGAGACCCAATTGGAAAATGCCAGGCAAACCAACCTGGCCGCCGCAGCCAATGAACGTTATCCTTATTAATTCTGGCCGTGGAACCGGCTCTTAGAAGCTTTGTCCCAGATTGAAGCGTCAAAGTGGTCTATCCTTTTTCATTTTCCGTTGAGGCTACGGCTTGGGCCTGGTCAGACTTTTTCATGTTTCCAGATTCTGTTGAGGCCGAGCGCCACCAGGGCCAAGACGAAGAGCTATCGAATGTCTTTCCCGG